>JBQTHP010000194.1:0-8040 GCA_052389755.1 Gammaproteobacteria bacterium | reverse complement strand
CAATTATGCGCACCTTCCGATCGCTCGCGTCTTCAGGCCGCGCCGACTCCGAGCTCATCTCACCGCCGGCCACCCTCAACCCCAGCGCAACTCTGCGAGCGACACACGTTTGAAACTACTATCCGTCACGCACACACACCTTTGTCCCTGGGCCGCCGCCGGTTTGGTAGCCCCGAGGTTTCGCCGCAGAGGCATCGGTGCGAGTTTACTCAGCGCCCTGGAAGACGTCGCAAGACATCTCGGCTACTCCACGATCTACTGTGGAACAAGCACCGCGATCGGTCTGTTGACGCGTAATAGGTGGGAGTTCATGGAGCGTGTCAGAAACAACGGCGAAGATGTGTCCATCTATCAGAAAGCGCTCTAACAGGGATAGGCATCATGGGGGCATGGCGTCCGCGATCGAGGATGGCTGCGCACAGGGTCTGATCAGCGTGGCAAGAGTGTGGCGTTCTCCGCTGGAAGCGGACAGGCTTTGTGTTGATGCGGGCTGTGGCTTCCTTCTCGGACACTCAGGCGCCTCGTTCAGCGGGGATGGTGGTCAAGCGGCATAACGCCCGCGTTGAGCGACGCGCTGCGAAGTTGTGAATGTCCTTGGCACTTCATCCCTCCCGCGTTCGCTCCAACGCGTAGTTAGAGAGCGCCGATCAGTCCTTCAAAGTCTCCAGGCGTATTCCGCGACCCGCTCGTACGCTCGCCCGTGCCTTCTCAATACGGGTGAGGAACCGCGGATCGTTCTCGAGCTTGTACTCGAACCAGTCATCCTCAGACGCAAATCCAATCAGCACGCCGGCCGGCTTGCCGTGGCGCGTGATCACTATCTCTCTACCGGCCGCCTCCTTGAGGTAGCGCGATAGATCGTCCTTTACCTCCGCGAGGGGGACTTCCTTTACTCGGGGTTTCCGAACTGTTCGAGCCATGATGCTGTCTCCGATTTGGCGACGATGGCCAGTACTTCTACGGTATCGTCCGAAACGTCATAGAAAACGCGGATCTCATCCACGCGCAATCGGTACTGAGGACGTGAGAGCCCCCGCAACCTCTTGATTCGGCTGCGACTCGCCTTTTCAGGCTCGCGGCGTAAGTGCACCTCAAGTGCATCCTTAACCTTCGCGCGGTCGGGTGCCTTCAGCTTGCGAAGATCCTCTACGGCTTCCGGCGCCAAGACTATGTCATACCGCATTCTGGCTAGATTATAGCCAGAATCGCGATTTGCCGCATCTCGCGCTCTCTAACTCTATTCCACCGCTGGCCGGATTTGTTATACGGCACTTATCTGGAAGATGTTATGCGGCAGGCCGGCCGCGACAATGGTCGACGCGCGGAGCGCGAGAAGACGGCGCGCAAGGCGCGCCGGCACGGGGCCAAGGACAGGGAAGGCAAGGGCGCAACAAGCGAGCCTGCACACGAAAGCTACCCTACTCGTAAACCATCCACAGCGGCCCGGGAAGAGCCACGACAGCCCCGTGCGCGCACGGTCGCGCCAGTTCACCCAGTTGTGCCCGTCGCGCACCTCCTCGTACTTCACTTCCACGCCGAGGTCCTGCAGCAGCGGCAGCATGGTGCGGTTCTCGTAGATCAGCGATTCGTAGACGCCGCAGCTCAGGTACATGCGGCTGGCCGGCTCGCCGGGCCGTGCACGGAATTCGTTGACGAACCGCGCCATGGGGTCGAAGACCGCGCCGCGCCGATGAGTGCCGATGTCGGAAAATGCGAACGAGCCGGACTGCAGCAACAGGCGACCGTAACGGATAGGCATCATGGAGGCATGGCGTCCGCGATCGAGGATGGCTGCGCACAGGGTCTGATCAGCGTGGCAAGAGTGTGGCGTTCCCTGCCGGGCGCCATTCAGAAGAAGAGAGACCGCAGCACCGTGCAGGAAACCAATCTCGATGAGCTCTCCGCGGAGAAGCAGTTCGCGAACAGCATGGTCGTGGCTCGCCGCTCAGCAGGTGCGTGCGTGCGGACCTGATGCTGACGAGCCCCGCGGTGCGCGCGCTCGACTACCCGTTGCGCCGCCTCAAAGGCGACGAGCGACTGTACCTCGCGCACCCGAAAGACATCCTCGAGGTCGTACGCGGAGTCGGCTCGCGCGTGCGACATCTGATGCTCGTCGGCCACAATCCAGGCCTGAGCGAGTTCGCGCAGGCGCTCACGAATGATTCCGATCTCGGCGAGCTGCCGACCTGCGCCGTGTACTCCGTGGAGCTCGACATCCGCAGCTGGGCGGACGCACGGTTCGGAGAGGCGCTCAATCCCTCGCTCACTCACCCGAAGAGCCTGCTCGACTTGCTGAGATAGCGCCTCTCAGCACTCCGGCACATTGACCGCGAGACCGCCCTGGGGTCTGGACCGCAGGTGTTCGTGACGCGCGGCATCCTCTTCGATAAAGACACAGCGGATGTCACCGGCGCTCCTTCGGGGGAATTCTCGTATTCGCCAGGTCCGGAAAAGCCGTCGATGTACCAAAGGGCGCGACCCGCGAAACCTGAACCAAGGATCGAAAACCACGTGTGGAGGTAGGAAGCGATCAGGAAGTCGTGGCCGCACGCGTCGCAGCGTGCTTTTCGGTGCGCTCAACTATCGATTCGATCCTGTCACCGGCCTCGGTCACGATCCCGAGGGTCTCGTGAGCACGCTTGGCGCTTTCGCCACGACGCTGCTCGGCTTGCGCGCCGGCGTATCGCGTGCTGTACGCGAGCTGGCTGGGTCCGCTGTTCGGCGACAAAGTCGCCTCGCTGGCGTTCGCGCTGACGCACGTGCTGCTGTGGTGGGCCGTTGCGCGGACGCTCGACCGGCAAAGGTTCTACGTCAAGGTCTAAGCGAAATGCATCACGGTTGCGGGTGCCGACGTCTGTGGTGGCGGCGTTCAAGGGGCGAGGGTAGGTGGCATCGAGTAACGTACCGTTTCTACGGCAGGTGCTGCAGCGAATTCCAACTGGCTCAATGCAGCGCGGAGCCTACTTCAGCGTCAAGCGATACCGACTCTCCCGCTCCCGGCCGTTGGCATGCACGGCGACGACGCGCAGCGTCCATACGGGCGCGCCGCGCAGCTCAGACGCCGGAATGCGGCCGAGCAGCGCATCGCGCACGCCTGAACGCAGCTCATTGCCGGCTCGCTTCCACGCACTGGGGTTCTCGCCAGCGGCATACTCCAGGCGCGCGCTTCGCAGACGATCCGCATCGGCGGTGCCGAACACTTCGAGCATCTGCACGCCATCGACCGTTGCAGCACCGGCGCGCGCGATGCGCGTGTCGACGTGGAACGCAGGATCGGCGGCGAGTGCCGCGGCGGCATCGAGCCGCCCGTAGCCGGTGAGCGGATCGGTCCCGGGCGCCTCGATGTCACGGGCCGATTGCAGCAGCAACCGCTCGACTTCCTGCGCGCTCAGCGAAGGATTCGCGGCGATCAGGAGTGAGGCGACTCCGGCGACGAGCGGGGCGGCGAATGACGTGCCGGTCGCGCGCATGTAGCCGGCGTCGGGGCCAACGATGTTCGAGCCGGGCCGGTAGCCCTTCACCTGCATGGCGGCGGGCAGGTCGGTGCCGAGTGCGCGTGGACCGAGCACGTCGACGCCGGGCGCTGCCAGATCGATTGCGCCGCCGAAGTTGCTGTTAGCGATGCGCCGGTCCACCGGATCCGTCGCCGTGACCGTGAGCGCACGCCGCAAGCCGCCGGGCCCGTAGTCGGCGAGATCGATGCCGTCGTTGCCGGCCGCCACCACGACGACGACACCCTGCGACCATGCGTATTCGATGGCGAGCTGTTCCGTGCGGGTCAATCGCGGACCGCCGACGCTCAGGTTGATCACGCGCGCGCCGTGCTTCGCCGCGTAGACGATCGCCTCGGCGATGGTCGAGGCCCGGCCGCGGCCGCGCTCGTCCATCGCTTTCAGCACCATGATCCGCGCCGCCGGGTTGACACCCGCAATCCCGATGCCGTTGTCACGCCCGGCGGCGATGATGCCGGCGACCAACGTGCCGTGGCCGTTGAAATCCCACGGCAGGTTGTTGCCGTCCACGAAGTTCCAGCCGACGATGTCGTCGACGTAGCCGTTGCCGTCGTCGTCCTTGTGGTTCGCGGGAATCTCGCGAGCGTTGACCCACAGGTCACCGGACGTCAGGTCCTTGTGATTCCACGCGACGCCGGTATCGATCACCGCCACGGTGACCGGCGTGGTCGCAGCGCCGGAGCCGCTGGCCATGGCGATGTCGCGGGCCGCGCCGGCGTCGCTGGCCGCGCCGAGCCCGATCTGCTTGAGCGCCCACTGATCGTCATACGACTGTCCCCAGCTGCCGCGCGAGGTGAGATAGGGGTCGACGGCCTGGACTCTCCGCAGGACGTCGCCTTCTGCAAATACGAAACCAGGCGTGGAGCGCAGTGCCTCGGCGACGGTTGTTGCCTCGTGCACCGGGTACTGCGCCACGAACGTGTAAGTGGGCTCATCGCACTTCGTCGATTCCCCGTCGATGTAGCGGCAACCAATCGGGAACATCTTGATCACGAACGGCACCCATGGGGGCGTTGTGGTCGCCGCGCGCGTCGGCGCCGTGGGCGGCGTGACGTGCACGATCGTGCCCAGCGGCGCGCCGACGACCGTGGTGTCGCCCGAGAGCGTGCTGTCGCCCAGGCTCGTCGGCGTCGGCGTCGGCGTCGGCTCGAACGCCATCGGACCGCGTGTGCGAAGTGCCGCCGGTTCGCCGGTGTGCCAGATATTGATCGGCAGGGGGTCGCCTTGCAGCAACCGGCCGATGTCGAACGGCAAATCCAGCAGGCCGGCGGCCGGCGGCGTGAACGGCCTGAAAATGATCGTGTCGGGGGGCAGGTCGGGCTCGTCGAGCAACGCCGTGCGATTGGGATTGCGCGGCCGGTTCGGGATCACCTCCGTGCCGCCCGACAATCCGGAGTCCGCGGCGCCGCCGACCGTTCCGGCGTTCGGGTCGATCGCGCCGCCCGGACCGAACTCGGCAAATGGGTTGAAGGCATTCACCGGGGTGTCGACCGGGGCGGTCCAGCCCGGTACCACGTCCGGCGTCAGGCCGTATCCCCGCAGCAGCAGGTCGGCCTTGAGCGCGATCTCCTCCGGCGTGAGCGGGCTGGTCTTGGCCAAGAGGGCGTCGATCTCGGCCTGGGTCATCTGGGACGTGTAGTAGCCCGGCTCGGGGAAGGTGCCTTCGCCCGCCCCTTCTCCGCTGCTCCTCGGTGGTACGGTCGAGAACGGGCCAATCTCGTCGGCACCGAATCCCTCTTCGTAGAGTCGCTGGCGACCTGCGCGGCTCAGGATGATCCGCTCGCTGTCGAGCAGCGCCTGGATCTCCGCGTCCGAGGCATTGCGCGTAGCCTGACTCAGAGGGCCGAAGTTGCCGTTGATCTGCTCGAGCCACATATCGCCGCCCTGACGCACGGACGCAATGATTCTGCCGTTGCCAATGGCTCTCTCCCAGGCGAAGGCGAACACCTTCTGCTCGGCGGGATCGAGCTGCGAGACGAGTTTCCCGCGCGTGGATTCGGGCAAGCCCCTGACGGCCGCCACCTGGTCGTTGGGGTGCATCGCCCGGAACGTGGCGAAGTCGGGCGCGACGCCAGCAACCGCGCCCGTAGTTCCTGCCACGGTACCGGCCGCGGTGTCCGCCGTCGCTGCCGCGGCGCGGGCCTCTGACCGCGCCACGGCCGCGGCCCGCTGAGCGTTCGCCACCTCTAGCGACATGATCGAACCGGAAACCACTATGGGTGCAGTCCCCGCGACGAGCACAAACGTGAAGACCTGGGCGCGGAAGAGATCCTGGTAGGTGTTCGCACCGACGTAGCTGGCGCCGGCCCCGACAGAGGCAGCCTGCTCTGCAGTCTGCAGGTCCTGCCAGGCATAGTACGTGCGAAATCCCTCCAGCCCGACCTGGCCCGCGGTCAGCGCAATCTCGACAGGCACCAGCACGGGCGCCGTGATGGGAAAGAAGAAGATGACGCCTCCCACCACGATCTGCACGAACCCGATGGCGACGTCGGTCGCCGTGCGCGACAGCGCCGTCGCGGCGAAGTTGGCGTCGTACTGGCTGGACAGGAGTTGCATGTTCGCCGAGATGCCCGGATACATCGGCGACAGCTGCTCCACGATCTGCACGCGCAGCGGCGCGAATACGGGCGAGCCGTAGGCCTCGAGGAGGGGTGTGGTGGTGACGATGGTGCCGAACTGGTCGATGACCTGCACCGAGGCGGCATCGATGAAGTCGATCGCCTGGGTCAGGGCGACCTGGTCGGTGGCCGGCAGGCGGGTGTCGTACTCGATGACCGACGGATACCAGGGCCGTTTTCCTGCCCAAGGTGCCAAGGTCGAGGTCAGGTACTTCCAGAGCGGCACGGAATCACCGCTGCCCGTCGGGTCGGCCATCGCACCGAGGAACGGCGACTGGCCGAGTGCGGTGAGGTATGCGTTCTCGTACTGCGCCAGCACCGCCTCCCTCTGGTCCGGCGTCAGGTTCCAGTATTTCCGGTCGAGGATCCCGTAGTCCTGCATGTAGATCCAGTACCAGTAAGCGTCGTACACGTTCGCCGAAAGACTGGTGAGACCGGTGATCAGCCCCGTCCGGGCGGCCATGAGGCCATCGCTCTGCGCGAGGCCGGGGATCGCAAGGAGCTGCGCGCGCTCGGTCTCGAGGGCGGCGATGCGGTCCTCATCGCCGTCGTTGGCGCGCAGCGTGCCGATCTCCTGGTTGATCTGGCTCAGGCGCGTGAAACTCTCCGCGCCGCTCATGTTGACGAAGCTGCCGGCGAGCACCGTGCCGTCGCCGATCTTGACGGTGTTGAGCGCGGCGCGGAACTGAAGCAGCTGGCCGATGTGCGCGTCCTGCGTCATCAGCGCTGCGATCTTGTGGGATTCCCCCGCTGTCGCCAGGTTCGCGTAGCCGGGGCCGATCAGCCCGCGCGCGTCCTGCGTGTAGTTGTAGATGAGAGTCTGGCCCTGGGCGTCGAGAGCGGCCGCGCGCTTCGTCGCTTGCTGCGCCGCCACCCGTGCGTTCTGTCTTTCGAGCTCGGCGGCAGCGGTGATCTGCTCCGGCGTCGGTTCGTTCACGCGCTGAAGCGTTCGCAGGTTCTGTACGTAGGCCGTGTCGAACGGCGTGTCCGTGTCGAACAAAGTGGAGGTGAAGAACGCCGCGAGCTCGGCGCCCCACTGATCACCGGTCATCGCCTTCAAGGTGGCGTCGAGCTTCTCCTGCTCGATGTAGTCGCGCTGCATCTGGGCGTCGCTGCGCCAGCGGTAGGTTGAGCCAGTTGCGCTGCTTGGCGTGCCGGTACTGCTGGTCGCGCCAGTGCTACCGGCCGCGCCGGCGTTCCCCGTGCCGACCTGCGGCGTCTGCGTCGACGCGGCACTCCCGGCGGCCACACACGCCGCTTCACAGGCCTGCAATTGCGCCTTCGCCGCCGCGAGCGCCGCGGTCGCTTCAGCGATCTGCTTTTCGAGCTCCGCTGCCTTCGCCAACTCGCTCTTCAGCTGCGCCTGATACGCCTCCAGTCGCTGACGCGCCGTCGCCAGGCGCGCGTCGCGGGATTGCGAGGGCGCGGCCGACTGCAGCGCCGCGATCTCTGCTTCCACCAGCGCGATGGCCTGACGCTGCAGATCAACTTCGCGCCGCCGGTGCGCGAGCTGGAAGTTGAGATCGTTGATGCGGCCCGCGATCCAGTTGTGCGCGTCCGCCAGCGGCTGGCACTCGGCGCAGGACGTCTGCGCTTCTGCGACAGGCGGCGGTACGACGCGCGGCTGCAGAACCAGCGATGGCGGGTCTTGCGCCGCAGCGTTGAGCGTCAGCAACAAGCCGGCCGCGAGCGCTAGCACGCGATGCCGCCAGGCCAACGCGGGATGCCGCCAGGCCAACACGGGATGCCGCCAGGCGTACGAACAAGCGAAGGAGGAATGCATTGCGACGTCTCGGATTCGAGCCGGGCGCGGCGCGCGGGGGGGGTATAGCCCCGGCCCGCCCCCCGACAGACGGAACAAGAGGCCGCAAGTGATTGAGGCCCCCCCCCCCGCCCCCGGGGACACGCCC
>JBQTHP010000193.1:0-30470 GCA_052389755.1 Gammaproteobacteria bacterium | reverse complement strand
GCGATCTCCGCGTCGGCGCGGCGAGCGTGGATCTGACGTTGCACCGGTACCCCGGCACTGTCGGGCTCAATGTGGAGCGCCGAAAGGGCAACGTCGAGGTAGCGCTGCTCTCTTAGGCCCAACGCCTATCGCCTGACGCCTGACGCCGGCGCGCGGAACGCGCGATCGGGTAGGGGGCGGGCTCACGCCCGCCGCCCTCCCACACCACCGGACGTGCGGTTCCGCATCCGGCGGTTCACGAGAGACACTGGAAGCGCCGGCGAGTGTCCACCAGCGAAACCAAGCCCATGCGATCGAAGTAGGACTTCGGATAAGCAAGGTGCATGTGACCAGCCCCGGCGTTCCACCAGGCGCCGCGCCCGTTGGTTGCCGATTGCCACGCCTGCACCCGCGGCAGTCCCCGCTTCATCAGTGCTCTGGCACGAGTGAAGACGCGCTTCCACTGCCGCCATAACAGCGCGCGCAGCTTACGTCGCACCCACCCGTCCAGATCCTCCAACACGCCTTTTACTTCCGTCAGTCGGAAGTAACTCATCCAGCCTCGCAGCAGCGGATTGAGCTCGCTGATCGTCGCGGCAAGACTCCGTCCACGGCCAGCGCGCAGCTGCTCGCGCAGCTTCTGTCGCAGTCGCTTCAGGCTCTCGGGCGCAATCTTCAGTCTCGCCTCCCTCTGCCACGTGAGGCTGTAGCCGAGGAACTTGCGCTCCCACGGCCGTGCACAGGCACTCTTGTCGGCATTGACCTTGAGCGCGAGTCTCTTCTCGAGAAACCGCGTGATCTCGGCCATCGCGTGCTCTGCCGCCATCCGACTGCGCACGTAAACGTTGCAGTCATCGGCGTAACGACAGAAGGAGTGCCCGCGCCGCTGCAACTCCCGATCCAGATCGGTGAGCAGAATGTTCGACAACAGCGGCGACAGGGGCCCGCCTTGCGGCGTGCCCTGCGTACGCGGCTGCGTCAACCCCTCCTGCATCACACCGGCTTCGAGATAGCGGCGGATGAGCTTCAAAGCCCGTGTGTCCTTCACGTTCCGCGCGACCCGCGACATGAGAATGTCGTGGTTGACGCGGTCGAAGAACTTCTCCAAATCAATGTCCACGACCCAACGCTTACCGGCTCGCACGTAACGCTGGGCGGCCTTCACCGCTTGCAGCGCATTACGACCGGGACGAAAGCCGTAGCTCGACTCGGAAAATCCAGGCTCGAAGATCGGTTGCAGAACTTGCAGCAGCGCTTGCTGGATCAATCGATCCACCACTGTCGGTATCCCGAGCAGTCGCACCCCGCCCGAAGGCTTCGGGATCGCAACCGCCCGCACCGCCTGCGGCAGATAACTGCCCGCAAGCAACGCTGCTCGCACGCTCGGCCAATGCTCCTTCAGCCAGTCTTTGAACTCGGCCACCGTGACGTCATCGACGCCCGGTGCGCCCTTGTTCTCGACCACCCTGCGGTAGGCCGCCCACACGTTGCCTCGTTCGACCACAGCCTCCATCAGCCATGGCCCTTCCGCGTTCGTTCGCTCAACAGCCGTCGCTCGACCCTCAGCGCCCGCCGTGGCCCGCGAGGACTTCCGGCCCTCACCATCCACAGGGGTCCCGCTCGCGCGGGCTTGTGCTTCATCGGTTCGCATCGAGGTCTGCTGGCCTACTTGCGGTTCTCATGTTCGGCCCTTCGGTGCGCGGCGCACCTACTACGGCCTCAGCTGACTGCTGGTGATCCATCCCGACGTCTCTCAACGCCGGTAGCCCTACGGCAGATCGCCAGCTCTCCCCGGGTATGACGCACTCACCTTCACGCTTATGTCCGTCGGATTTACGCCGCGGTGTTCCGTACAAGTATCGGGCTTTGCATCTCTCTGCCTGCTCACCCCACCGCGTCGCCTCTATCCGCTTCGTGTTCCTCGAACCAGCGCTTTGCCCACAGCTTCCTTTGGATCCCCAGTCACCCGGGGCACCCTTGCCGCTCAGCTAACACTTCCCCTTGCCGGGTGTGCAGAGGACTTCCACCTCCAAGTGAGTGCGCCCTGCCGGGCGCACAAAAAAACGGGCGCCCCTTTCGGGACGCCCGCGTCTCCCTGGTCTTCGACCTGTGCTTATCTATTACTGACGGAAGCTGAAGCGACCACCCAGCATGTACGTGGTGCCGTCATCGTTGAACGACACGTCAGCGCCAGCCGCGAAGCTCTTCGTGAAGAAGAACCGCGCGCCGACCCCGAAGGCAGTGTCGCTGCCGCTCTCGTCGTAGTCGATGAAGTCGAGGCCGCCGGTGAGCTCGAGCCGCTCTGTCGGGCTGCCACGCAGGTAGCCACCGACTCCGAGGCCGGAATCATCGGCAGAGCCGGTGAAGCCCGACACGTTCACGTCGACCGATATGTCCGTGTAGGACAGGCGGCCGACGACGTCGAGCTTGGGGCTCAACGTCCACGCGTAGCCAAGGCCGAGCTCCATCGTCTCGCCGGTGGCATCGACGCCGGAGCCGAGATCGAAGTCCTGATCGGAGTACGACGCGAACGCGTGCAAGGCCGGCGTGAACTCCATCGAGCCGCGAATACCGAAGCCATCGCCGTCGGCATTCAGGTCGTCGATCTCCGAGTTGATCCAGCCGAGCTCGACATACGAGTAGCTGAAGCCGTCAGTCGCGAGAGCCGGACCCGCAAGACCCAGGCCGGCGAGCGACGCCAGAATCATTCCCTTACGCATAATTCCTCCAGGTAATTGCTGCGACGCGCGCCGGGAATGCGCGGCCCCGAAGCAAGCGAGAATCGAGGCGCGTCATGCCGCTCACGGCTGACTATGTCAGCGGCGGGGATTCTAAGAGCTTGAATTGGCTGGAAACGCCGTTGTGGCAGATGTGCCACGCGATAAATCGCGGATCGAGACGCGCGTCACGAGTCAGGATAATCTGACTTTACCTAACGGCGTCGAGGCAGTCGCGCCCAGGCGTCGATGACCTGCTCCGGGCGCACCGCGAGCATCGATCTCTCACCGTTCAACTCTCCGCTCAGGCACGTGACGAGCCCTGTCGGGCTGCGCGGCGCATATTCCACGGGATCCTCCACGCCGAAGATCACGACGAGCGGACATCCCAGAGCGGCGGCCGAATGTGCGGGACCCGTGTCGGCCGAGATCATGCCGGCCGCCCTCTCCTGCAGCGCGAGCAGGCGGTGCATCGGAAGCTCGCGCGCGACGTCGTGAGCGCGTGGAGAGCGAACGATCTGGAGAATGCAGTCGTTCAGTTGCGCTTCGCTCGGCACGCCCATCAAGAGGACTTCGATCGTCGCGTCGAGATCGAGAACCTGTTTCACGACTTGCGCCCAGTTCTCTTCCGGCCAGTACTTCCGGTTGCTCGCGCGGCGGTACGGACGGTACCACCTCGTCGTGCTCCGGCTGCCGGGCTGAATCAGCACCAGCGGTCGTCCCGTGAGACCGCGACCCGCAAGCCAGTCATCCAGGTCCGCGCGCCACTCCGGCGCGACGACGAGCGGCGGGACTCTCGCGGCGCGATCGGGCGCGGCCGGCAGTGTGTCGCGCCACGCAGGTGGAGTCGCCTGCGCGAATCTCAGCAGCCGATCCACCTCGTGTTCGTCACGCGCGCGCGGGCAGTCGTGCAGATCCGCAATGAACGAATCGGGAACGCGGACGCGCGCGAGAAACCAGCGCCCCTTGTCGTCCTTCTCTTCGCAGACCCACGTGGGTCCGGGCTTGCGCCGGCGCAGCGCTGCAACGAGCCCCCATTGCTGCGGCGTGATCCAGTAGTGATCCTTGCGCGAGCGGATCCAGTACACGTTCCCGACACCGCTCTGCGGCTCGAGCAGTGGCGGCGTCCAGGCTCCGGAGACGACGAGGTCTACGGGCGCGTCGAGCCGTTCGTGCAGCGCACGGATGAAGGCGAACAGCATGACCATGTCGCCCATCCAGCCGAAGCGCACGACCAACGGCCGGCTTACCGTTCCGCAGGGTGCGGTTGGTCCGCTCACCCGACGCGGCGGCTTCTACGGTTTCTTACGCAGCTCGTCTCGAATCTGACGCAGTAACAAGGCGATCACGATGACGAGCAACGCCGCTGCGAGCTCGATCAGGCGGCCAGCGCTGTACACCTCGCGCAGAAGCGTGTAGCCGAGCAGGTTTGCCGCGTACTCGATGACCGCGAGCCCGACCAGAGCGAAGGCTCCGACAACGACAATACGCGACAGGATCGAAATGTATTTGTTGAAGTTCATGGTGCCCGCTCCTGCCTATCTGCGGCTGAACCTGGCGGCCTTGGCGGCAATCTGTTCGGTCGCGATGTTCACCCGCACAGCGACGATTGTCTTGTCCGGCTGCTCGAACCAGAGCACCGCCCCATACCGGTTGTCCGGATCAGGCGTGACATTCGCGAGGTCCCCGAACTCTGCCGGAATCGCTTCCACCCCGGGTAGGGTTTGCGGTTTGTCCAACTTCTCACAGCCAGCGCTTGCGAACCCCATCGACGCAAGCAGCACGTACGACAGCGACTTGTGCATGATCTTATTCTGCATGACGTTCTCCCCTCCGTAGATCGACCATCGCCTGAGCGCGACGCTCTCGCGGATGCTGGCCCTCGTGGAACCGCGTGTCAAAGTGCCCACTGTCCGCCAGCTACTGAGCAATTTGGTGGGCCATCGCTTCGTCATACGCAAAGAGCCGGGTACCGTCCGGCCCCGACGTTGCCTGCGGCATCGTAGGCGGATTTTCGACTACGCGCGCTTTGCCGAGCCGCTGCGGGATGCGATTCGCACACGCGCCCAAGAGCTGGGCGCAAGTGTCTGGTTCCACCGACACGGGGCACGTGATCCGCGGCCACGATAGGCTGCACGCCACTGTAAGTGACCTCCGGAAGCGGCAATGAAGCGCAGAAACTTTCTTCTTGCGTCGGCGGGCACGGCCGGCGCCATGATCCCGTGGTTGGGTCGGGCTGCACCTCCATGCCCGCCCCCTGAAGTCAGGGCGGACGGTGGCACCACTGCGTCGACGCCGTGTGGCGCCGGGAGCTACACCACGAATTTCCCGTTGACTGAAAACCCGATCTCGGAAGGCGGCAAGTGGATTCGTAACGGCCTGGATTGGACGAACGTCAGAACAACGCCTGGTCTTGCATTCGGCACAAACGGTCCCAGAGACAGCTACGATGACTCTTACGCGTACCTCTCCGGCTTCTCGGCCGATCAAAGCGCGCAAGGGACGATCTACATCGCCCCAGGCATAGATCCATCAGAGTCGCACGAAGTCGAACTGCTGCTTCGCTGGGCGGACTCGGCCCACGTGGCGCGCGGATACGAGTGCCTCCTCAATTTCCTGGGCGGCATTCAGGTCATGCGGTGGAACGGTGCAGTGGGCGATTTCAGCGGGACATCCGGTGCGGGCTCGGTGGGCACCGTGAGGACCGGCGATGTGTTCAAAGCGACCATCATCGGCAATGTCATCAGCGTCTACTACAACGACGCGTTGATCTGCTCGGTTACCGACTCCACCTTTACGTCCGGCAATCCTGGCATCGGGTTCTTCAAACGGACGACGGGACTCAATAACGTCTTTGGATTTTCGAGCTTCACGGCAACATCTCTGTAAGCAGCACCGATAGCCGACCGCCGTCGGACCCGGCACGGAGTACGACCTCGCGATCGGCATCGATCGGGTGTCGGGGAAGTGGATTGGTGGGCCATATAGGACTCGAACCTATAACCAACGGATTAAGAGTCCGCTGCTCTACCAATTGAGCTAATGGCCCGACGTGACCTGTCGAGGGCGCGGGATTCTACCCGATCAGAATCAGAATTTTCCGGCGCTGAAGTCCTGTACCGCCTGCACGATCTGCTCGCGCGTGTTCATGACGAACGGGCCGTAGCGCGCCAGGGGCTCGTTCAACGGACGCCCCGCGATGAGCACGAATCGCGCGGGCGCATCGCCCGCGCTCGCGGTCGCGCGTTCGCCCTCGCCGAGCACCGCGAGATCGCCGCGCACGAGCTCGCGCGAGTCCTGGCCGATGCGCGCAACGCCCTGGTACGCGTACAAGAACGCGTTGTGCGTGCGCGGCAGCGACGCTTCGAACCGCGCATTCGGCTCGAGATGCACGTCGAGATACAGCGGCTCGGTCGCGATCGCCTGCACCGGACCTGTGAGATCTCCGAACCGTCCGGCGAGCACGCGCACACGCACGCCCTTGCCTGCTTCGACCTCGGGGATGCGCTCCGGCGCGATGTCCTGGTAGCGCGGCGCCGTCATCTTGTCGGACGCCGGCAGATTCACCCAGAGCTGAAATCCCCACATGAGTCCGTTTTCCTGCTCGGGCATCTCTGAGTGCACGAGTCCGCTGCCGGCCGTCATCCACTGCACCGAGCCCGGAACCAGCAGTCCCTTGTTCCCCTTGTTGTCCGCGTGGCGCATGCGGCCGGCGAGCATGTACGTGACGGTCTCGAAGCCGCGATGCGGGTGATCCGGAAAGCCGGCGATGTAATCGCTCGGCGTGTCGGAGCGAAACTCGTCGAACAGCAGGAACGGATCGAGATCGGGCAGCGTCGGTCCGCCGATCACGCGAGTGAGCTTGACGCCCGCGCCTTCGCTCGTCGCCTGACCGCGCACGATGCGCAGCACGGGGCGAACGATCTGCGTAGGTGACGTTTTCGCGTTCATGAAATGGGGTGGACGATGGGACTCGAACCCACGACGGCCGGGATCACAACCCGGGGCTCTACCAACTGAGCTACGTCCACCATCGCCTCAAAAAAGTGGCGCGCCCGGCAGGACTCGAACCTGCGACCTGCGGCTTAGAAGGCCGCTGCTCTATCCAGCTGAGCTACGGGCGCTCAAGCGGATTGGTCGGGGCAGAGGGATTTGAACCCCCGACCCTCTGCTCCCAAAGCAGATGCGCTACCAGACTGCGCCATGCCCCGAGCCGTACACCGCCGCGGTCTCTTCGCCTGGCCGGCCCCGCCGCACGGGGGCGCGCATCATACGGTCGGCCCCGGAAGAGCGTCAATTTGGCGCTCCGCCGTGCGACAATGCGCGCCCTTCGCTCATCGTCAGGGCCTTCGCGAACTCGAGCATGACCGCGCGCTTGATCGACGGCAAGGCCGTTGCCGCCCAGGTGAAGGCTGAAGTACGCGCCGAGGTCGAAGCGATGGTCGAGCGCGGCCGTCGCCGACCGGGGCTCGCCGTCGTCCTGGTCGGCAAGAACTCCGCCTCGCAGGTCTACGTGCGGGGCAAGCGCAAGGCGTGCGAGGAAGTCGGCATCGTCTCGATCGCACGGGATCTGCCGCACAACACCGCCGAGCGCACGCTCCTGAAGCTCATCGACGAGCTGAACGCCGATCCGAACGTGGACGGCATCCTCGTGCAACTGCCGCTGCCCGAGCAGATCCGTTCGAGCGCGATCATCGAGCGCATCGACCCGAACAAGGACGTCGATGGCTTTCACCCGTACAACATCGGGCGGCTCGCGCAGCGAAACCCGCACATCCGGCCGTGCACGCCCTACGGGGTGATCAAGCTGCTCGAGCACATCGGCGTGGCCGAGAAGAAAGGTCAGCACGCGGTCGTCGTCGGGGCATCGAACATCGTCGGGCGGCCTATGGCGCTCGAGCTGCTCCTGATGGGCGCGACGACGACGATCTGTCATCGCTTCACCGATGATCTGCCCGATCAGGTTGGCCGCGCGGACATCCTCGTCGTCGCGGTCGGCAAGCCCGGCCTCGTGCCGGGCGCATGGCTCAAGCCCGGCAGCGTCGTCGTCGACGTCGGCATGAATCGTCTCGACAACGGCAAGCTGGTCGGCGATGTCGAGTTCGACGCGGCGTGTGAGCGCGCCGCGTGGATCACGCCCGTTCCGGGCGGAGTCGGGCCGATGACAGTCGCCATGCTGATGAGGAACACGCTCGAGGCCTCTCAGCGGCTCCAGCGGATCGGCTGACGCCAGCGGCCCTGTGCTATTTCCAGAATGCGCGCAGATCGAACGAAAGCTGGCGGTGATGCTTGATCGACAGCAGGAACACGTCAGCCCGCCTGACGGCATACAGCAGAAGGTAATCACCGGCAATATACTCACGAAGCTCCATTCCCGAGCCGAGTGCCTTGCTGACTCGCCGATAGCGAGCATGCCCCTCGAGCGATTCGGGTTGCCGGATCAGATACTCCCGGCCGAGATGCGGAAAGGATTCGAGGTTGGGGATCAGCTCATCGAACAGGTACGCAATCAGCCTGCCGAACTCGTGGGGCGCACCGACCTCGCGGAGAAAATCGCGGAGAGACTCTGGATTCGACTCGAAGTTCGCTGTAAGACGAACCGAATACCGCATGTCAGCGCGCCGAGCGCTCTTTCCGTGGCGCCCTGTACTTGGCGCGCGCCTCTGCGACGCCGATGGTGCGCCCGGCCTTGACATCTGCCAGACCCTTTTCGGCTTCGCTCAACAGCGCGAGGTGGATGTGCTCGCGTTCGAGACGATGATAGTAATCCAGGCGGCGCGCATCGATCAGGGCCACGTAACTCTCGCCGTTACGTGTGATGACCTTCTCTTTGCCCACTCGCACTTCCTCTGCAAGCTCGGTGAGTCTGGCCCTGGTTACTCAGTCAATCCAGCGACTCCTGAGCGTCAGCCATCCGGGCCGGTCTCCTCACGCGCGCCGCCACGTCGTGGGGCCGCCGGGCTTGTCCTCGAGAATGACGCCTGCCTTCGCGAGCTCGTCGCGAATCCGATCCGACTCCGTCCAGTTCTTCGCTTTCCGCGCGGCCGCGCGCGCGTCGATCAGCTCCTGGATGTGCGCGTCTGAGATCGCGCTCGTCCCCGCCTGAAACCACGCCGCCGGATCGCGCGCGAGCACGCCGAGAACGCCGGCCAGTTGCTTCAGCTCCGCACCGAGCACGGCGGCGCGCTTGATATCGTCGACCGCGCGCGCGGAATTGATCTCGCGCGCGAGACCCTGCAGCACCGCGACGGCCTCCGGCGTGTTGAGATCGTCGTCCATCACGGCTTCGAAGCGCTGCGTGGCTTGTGAAGGCGCGCCGTCTTTCGCAAGCGGCAGATCGCGCAGCGCAGTGTAGAGCCGGCCGAGGGCAGCATCCGCCTGCTCCAGCTGCTCGAGCGAATAGTTGATCGGACCGCGGTAGTGGCTCGAGATGAAGAAGTAGCGCAGCACTTCCGGGTCGCGCAGCCGGGGCAACACCTCGCGGATGGTGAAGAAGTTGCCGAGCGACTTCGACATCTTCTCGGCGTCCACGTTGACGAAGCCGTTGTGCATCCAGCAGTCCGCGAAGGCATCGCCGCTCGCCGCGCGCGACTGCGCGATCTCGTTCTCATGGTGCGGAAACTTGAGGTCCACGCCGCCGCCATGCAGATCGAAATGCGTGCCGAGAATGGCGGTCGCCATCGCCGAGCACTCGATGTGCCAGCCGGGACGACCCCATCCCCACGGCGACTCCCACGCCGGCTCGCCGGCCTTCGAGGACTTCCACAGCACGAAGTCGAGCGGATCGCGCTTGGCTTCGTCCACTTCGACGCGTGCGCCGGCGCGCAGGTCCGCGAGGCGCTTGCCGGAGAGCTTGCCGTAGTCCTCGAACTTCGCGACCGAGTACATGACATCGCCGTTCCCGGCTTCGTAGGCATAGCCCTTGTCGATGAGCGTCTGCACCATCGCGATGATCTGCGGCACGTACTGCGTCGCGCGCGGCTCGTGATCCGGACGCAGGATACCGAGCTGGTCGTAGTCCTCGTGCATCGCGGCGATGAAACGCGCGGTGAGCGCCTCGATCGGCTCCCCGTTCTCGGCGGCGCGATTGATGATCTTGTCGTCGATGTCCGTGATGTTGCGCACGAAGGTGACGCGCAAGCCGCGGTACGCGAAGTAGCGGCGCGCCACGTCGAACGCGATCTTCGAGCGCCCGTGGCCGATGTGGCAGAAGTCGTAGACCGTGTCGCCGCACACGTACATGCGCACGTGACCGGGCTCGATCGGCTCGAGCCCTTCCTTGCGGCCGGTGAGCGAGTTGTGAAGGCGGATCATGGACCGCCCGCGAACCGAGCGAGGCGCGCGCGCGTCTGCTCGGGGGCAATCGCCTTCAGCAGCGGCGCGAGCTCGGGACCGTGCGCCCGTCCGGTGAGCGCCACGCGCAGCGGCATGTAGAGCGCGGCCCCCTTGCGGCCCGTCGCGGCACGAACCGCCGCGGCAATCCCGCCGAGGTCATCCGCGTGATCGACCGCTGCTCGTGCGGCCGCTGAAAAATATCCGGGTCCGGCATCGCGCACGAAGTGCTCGTCTTCCGTGCCGACGGCCGGCGGACCGCCGAAGACGATATCGACCCACTGCGCCGCATCGCCCGGCAGCACGATGTTCGGCAGTACGGCTTCCACGAATGCCCGCGCGGAAGCCACGTCGAACCCTTTCGGCAGCACTGGTGCTAGCCACCGCAGCGCCTCGTCCGGCGACATGGCCTGGATCGACTCCTTCTGCCACACGCGCAACTGCTGCTCGTCGAACCGCGCGGGCGCGCGGCCGAGATGTCGCGCGTCGAACGCGCGCGCCATCGCCTCGGGAGCGAGGAGCCCGTGCTCCGGCGTCGAGTGGCCGAGCCGGAACAGGTGATTCACGAGCGCCGCCGGTGTGTAGCCGCGCTCCCGGTATTCGCGCACGCTCGTCGCGCCGTGTCGCTTGGACAGCGGCGCGCCGTCCGCACCGACCAGCAGCGATACGTGCCCGTACGCGGCTGCCGGCAGCCCGAGCGCTTCGAGGATCAGGAGCTGCCGCGGCGTATTTGCAAGGTGATCCTCGCCCCGGAGCACGTACGTGACACCCATCGAGGCGTCGTCCACCGCGTTGCAGAAGAAGAACGCGGCCGTGCCATCGGCGCGCCGAACGATGAAATCGCCGATGTCGTCCGACTGAAAGCTTTGCGGCCCGTGCACGAAGTCGTCGAACTCGATGCGGCGTCCCACGGGCACACGAAAGCGCGTCGCCGGCGCGATGCCCTGCTGCCGCCGACGCGCCTGCTCGGCGGGCGACAGCGTGCGGCACGTGCCCGCATAGCGCGGCGGTCGCCCGGCTGCAAGCTGCGCGCGCCGCGACACGTCGAGCTCGAGTGCCGAGCAGAAGCATGGATACACGACACCGCTGCCTTCGAGCTTCGCGAAGAGCTCCGCGTACAGCGCACCTCGGTGCGACTGCCGGTACGGACCGCGGCCGTCATCGCGATCGGGACCGGCGTCCCACTCGATGCCGAGCCAGTGCAGATCGTCGACGAGCGTCGCGACGAAGTCATCGTGGCTCCTCTCGACGTCGGTGTCCTCGATGCGCAGCAGGAACCGACCGCCCGAACCGCGGGCCAGCAGGAAATTGAAGAGCGCCGTGCGCGCATTGCCGAGATGCAGCTCGCCGGTCGGGCTCGGCGCAAATCGCGTCACCGCGCGCGAGCTCGCATCCGGAATGCTTGCGGGACGGGTCATGGGTCGAATGTTACGGGAAACACCGCGTAGAATCGCGCGCGTGGCGCAGCTCTTCGTCTCCGATGTGCATCTCGATGCGAGCGCGCCGGAAGCCACCGAGCAGTTTCTCGATTTCCTCGCGCGCTACGCCGCGCGCGCCGAAGCGCTGTACGTGCTCGGAGATCTCTTCGAAGCCTGGGTCGGAGACGACGACGCCGAGCCCGAGAAGCGGCGCGTGTGCGACGGCCTGCGCAATCTCACGGGCAGCGGTGTCGCGTGCTTCCTGCTGCACGGCAATCGCGATTTTCTGATCGGCAGCGGCTTCGAAGCGCGCACCGGCGCTCGAGTGTTACCGGACCCTGTCATCGCCGACATCGACGACGAGCGGGTGCTGATCACGCACGGCGATGCGCTCTGCACCGACGATCACGCGTATCAGGAGTTGCGTGCCATCGTGCGCACCTCGCGCTGGCAGCGCCGCTTTCTCGCCCTGCCCCTGCACGTTCGGGAGCGGCTGGCCGATCAGGCCCGCGCGGGCAGCAAGGCGCACACCTCGCGCACCGTGCCGTACGTGATGGATGTGAACGCCTCGGCCGTCGAGGCGGCGTTTCGCGCAACCGGCGTTCGCACGATGATCCACGGCCACACGCACCGCCCCGGCGTGCACGAGCTCACGGTCGACGGGAAAGCGGTGCGCCGTATCGTTCTGGGCGCGTGGTACGAAAAAGGTAGCTATCTCGTGGCGGAGAACAGTCGCTTCGACCTGCGTGACCTGCCGCGCTGATCGACCCGAGCCGCCTGATCGATACAAGGCGCGGCTCAGCGAGCTTGACGGCCTATCCCACGTGACGATTGAAGTGCACGCGTGCTGCTCTCACGCGGACCGCAAAGGCTGACTTGGTGAGCCGGAATGGAATCGGAACAACGGGTCGGGGCTCGTGGCCAGCTCCGCTTCGCAGCTCGCAAGCTCAGTGAGCCGCGCGCGCCATTCATCAGGCGCGATCTCACGGGCGAATCCGAGGTAGATTTCGAAGTGCCGCGCCTCGGCACGTTCGAGGTCGGAGTAGAACTGCGCAACCCGTGCAGGAAGACGCGGCGCAAGCAGCCGGAAGCGCTCGCACGAGCGAGCTTCGATGAGCGCGCCCGCCAGCATCTGGTCGAGCTTGCGGCCGGGCTCCGCGCTGCGCAGCGCTGTCCTCAAGCCGCTCGCGTAGCGCCCCGGTCTCTGGCGAACAAACGACACGTTGTGCTCCGCCATGAGTTTCTGCACGCCCTCAAAGTGCCTGAGCTCTTCACGGGCGAGCCGCGCGAGCTGCAACGTCAGCGAGCGGTCCTCCGGATACGCAAAAATCAACGCGAGCGCAGTCGATGCGGCCTTCTTCTCGCAACTCGCGTGGTCGACGAGCAGCTCGCGCCAGCGCTCGGCGGCGAGCTCGATCCACGCAGCAGTGGTGGGCGCAGCGAGAATATTGCCGATGTCGCTCACGGCACATCACGCGCGGCGGCCTCGATCGCCTCGGCCACCGCGCGACCCGAATCGTGGCGATCCTCGGGCTTCTTCGCGAGCAGCCGCTCGATGAGCGGCTGCAGAGCCGCGAGCTCATCGGGCAGATGCGGGATCGGGGCCTTGCGATGCATGTAGATGATCGCCATCGGATTGTCGGCAGAGTACGGCTTGCGCCCCGCAAGCATCTCGAAGAGCACGGCGCCGAGGCTGTAGAGGTCGCTGCGCGCGTCGATCGGCTCGCCGTGACCCTGCTCAGGGCTCATGTAGTGCGGCGTGCCGAAAATCTCGCCATGATCGGAGATCTCGTAGTCGAGCGCCGCGTAGCGTGCGAGCCCGAAATCGATCAGCGCGAGCGAGCCGTCGTCGCGCACCATCACGTTGCCGGGCTTCATGTCCCGGTGCAGCACCCCCGCTTCGTGCACCGCGTCGAGGGCTCGCGCGATTTCGGCTGCGTAACGCAGCGCCTCGGGCGGCGCGATGCCCGCGCGCATGAGCGAGCGCAAATCGCCGGCGCGGAAATACTCCATCGCAAGCCACCCGTACAGGCCGCTCATGCCGATGTCGTAGAGCCTGACGACGCTCGGGCTGCGCACGCGCCGCACGATCTCGAGCTCCTGCACGAACCGTCGATACGCGGGGTCGTCGCCGCCGTCACCGCGCGGCGTGCGCGTGACTTTGAGCACGACGAGCGCGGCCGCGGAATCGCTCTCGGCAAGATACAGGTCCGATACGGAGCCGGTCGCAAGCTGGCGGATGTGCCGATAGCCGGGAAGCGTTGCACCGCCAAAGCGTTCCACGCCCGCCGCGGCGGCCGACGCCCGCCACGCGGCGACGGCCGCGCGCTGGCGCTGCGAAGCACGCTCGACCGCAGCCACCAGCGCGACATGATCCATCCGCGGCCTCGCCAGCACGGCCGTCGCGCCGGTCGAGCATGCAGCGTGCGTCGATGCGCCCTCGATTTCGTTCGCGAGAAAGATGACGGGTGCGAAATCAGGTCGGCCGGCGAGCTCGAGCGCCCATTCGTGACCGCGATCGCTCGCGCAGCACTGATCGACGAGCACGGCGTCGAAGCCTTGCCCAAGGAACTCCGGTGCGAGCGGGCTGCGCGCATCGCCGGAGCGTTTCACGAGCTCCGCCTCGGGCCACCTGCAACCGAGGTGATGCCGGATGAGCGCTCCGTAGCGCGCGTCATCTCCGATGTAGAGCACGCGCATGGCCTGCCTTCAGCGAGACAGCTTGAGGCCGATCACGAGATCGCCGACGTTGGTGCCCGTCGGTCCGGTGTTGACGAGATCGCCGGATGCGGCGAGCGCCGTGCCGGCGTCCGCCGCGGACAATGCCCGATCGACGTCGACCTCGGCGAGCGCGAGCCGCGCGCACGTGTTGCCATCCACGATCGCGCCGGCGTCCGTCGTCGCACCGTCGGTCCCGTCGGTCCCCACCGCCATGAACAGGAGGTCATCGTGTCCGGCGATGAGGCGCGCGGCGGCAAGCGCCAGATGCTGATTCCGTCCTCCACGGCCGGGGTGCTCGGGAAGCGTCACCGTCGACTCACCGCCCCATACGAGCACCTGCGGTTCACCGTGGTGCAGCTCGTGTACGAAACGCGCGGCCAGCCGCGTCGCATCGCCTTCGAAGCGCGCCGGGTCTGCCACTGCCTTGAGTCCGGTCCGCTCGGCAGCTTCGCAGGCCGCAGCGACGGCCGCCGCGACGGATGCGACGACCACGCGCTCGATATCGTCGCGAGCACCACCGAACGTTCCCATCAGACCCGAGCCGATCACATTCGGATCATCGCCGGGTACGTCCGATATGAATAGTGCCGTCGCGCGGCGCCCGGCGAGGTGACGGGCGAAACCGCCGGCTTTCAGACGGGAGAGGCCCGCCCTGCGAGCGTTGAGCGCCGCGATGTCGAGGCCGGTTGCGAGACCCGAAGTATTGAGCTGCACGAGATCATCGAGGGTCGCTCCCTCCACGAGCGCTTCGACGACGCTCGACGCACCGCCGGAGACGAGGAGAAGCGGTTGCACGCCGGCAGGCAGCTCGGCCGCCCAGCGCAGCAGCCGCTCGCCGGCCGCGAGCGACCGCGCATCGGGCACGGGGTGTCCCGCTTCCAGAATCTCGAGGCCGGGAAGCGCGCGCGTGCCGGTATCGACGTGCTCGTCCTTCGTGATGATGAGGGCGCGCTCGAGGGCCGGGCCGAGCGCCTCATGCGCGCCGAGCGCCATGTTCGCGGCGGCTTTCCCGACGGCAGCGAGATGCACGGGTCGCGGATCGGAGCGCGTCGCGAGCGCCGCGCGCGTGACTGACCGGCCGTTGACCTGGGCGAGTGCGGCTTCGAGGAGGTCGAGGAGGAGTCGGCGGCGAGGATCCATGGAGGACGTTGCTGCAACCCTCTGACCGTCTTAGTCGTCTGAGTCGTCTCGGTCGTCCAAGCCGGCGCCATTCGCCGCTAGCGGACCACCTTAACCGCACTCCGCCGCTCGGCGCGGCGATGCGCCTTTGCGGCATCCGAGCGCTCGAGCTGCAGACGCTCGAGGTAGTCCTTCGTCACGTCGCCGGTCACGTACTCGCCGGAGAAACACGAGGTGTCGAACTCGTCGATCTTCGCGTTGTCGTGGTGGCACGCCGCGACGAGATCCTCGAGGTCCTGGAAGATCAGCCAGTCGGCGCCGATGAGCTTCGCGACCTCCTCGTTCGTGCGCGAGGCCGCCACGAGCTCGCTCGTCGCGGGCATGTCGATGCCGTAGACGTTCGGGAATCGTACGGGCGGCGCGGCGGACGCGAAGTACACCTTCCTTGCGCCGGCCTCGCGGGCGAGCTCGATGATCTGCGCGGAGGTGGTACCGCGCACGATCGAGTCGTCGACGAGCAGAACGTTCTTGCCGCGGAACTCGAGCTCGAGCGCGTTCAGCTTGCTGCGCACCGATTTCTGGCGCTCCTCCTGTCCGGGCATGATGAAGGTGCGGCCGATGTAGCGGTTCTTGATGAAGCCTTCGCGGTACTTCAAGCCCAGCCGCTGGGCGAGCTGCAGCGCGCTCGTGCGACTCGTGTCCGGAATCGGAATGACCACGTCGATGTCGTGGTTCGGGCGCTCGCGGAGGATCTTATCGGCGAGCTTGTCGCCCATGCGCATGCGCGCGCGGTACACGGAGATGTTGTCGATGATCGAATCGGGGCGCGCCAGGTACACGTATTCGAAGATGCACGGCGTGTGGCGCACGATCGGGACGAGCTGCTGCGCGTGCAGCCGACCCTGCTCGTCGATGAAAACCGCTTCGCCCGGCGCCACATCGCGCACGAACTGGAACGACAGCATGTCGAGCGCGACGCTCTCGGATGCCAGCATCCACTCCGGGCCCTTGGCGGTATCGCGTCGCCCGAGCGCGAGTGGACGGATGCCGTTCGGATCGCGAAAGCCGAGCACCCCGTGGCCGATGACCATGGCAACCACCGCGTACCCGCCGCGGCACCGTCGATACACGGCCGCGAGCGCCGCGAAGACGTCCGCCGGGGTGACGCGCGGCGTGCCGATGCGCTGCAGCTCCGACGCGAACACGTTCAGCAACACCTCGGAGTCCGACGTGGTGTTGAGGTGACGGCGATCCTCGCGGATCAGAACCTCCGCGAGCTCCGACGCGTTCGTGAGATTGCCGTTGTGCGCAAGGCAGATGCCGTACGGGGCATTCACGTAGAACGGCTGCGCTTCGGAGGCGCTGTCGCAGCCCGCGGTCGGATAGCGTACGTGGCCGACGCCGATGTTGCCCTTCAGCTCGACCATGTGGTGCTGCTGGAAGACATCGCGCACGAGGCCGCTGCCCTTGCGCACGTACAGCTCGCCTTCCTTGGAGGTCGCGATGCCCGCGGCGTCCTGCCCGCGGTGCTGGAGCACCGTGAGCGCATCGTAGAGGCGCTGGTTGACCGGACTCGTGCCGACTATGCCGACGATCCCGCACATCGCGCGACTCCTTTCCGAATGTTCAGGTAGACGAGACTTCGGCCCGCGCCGCCTCCACCCATGCGCCGGTGATCGACTCGAGCCCCTCGCCCACGCTCACCGCGTAGGGCACGAGGAGCGATTTGCCCCACCAGCGCTCGCCGTCGAGCTCGAGCAGCTGACCGAGCAACGCGAGCACACCGGCGATCACCACGCCGCGAAGCGTGCCGAACAGCCCGCCCAGAAATCGATCCATGCCGCTGAAGATCGACAGTCGCACGAAGTAGTTCACGACCGCGCCGACCGCCCCGCCGATCAGCAGCATGATGACGAAGATGATGGCTCTGGCGGCCCAGGGCCGCACGTTCTCGCCCCCCAGCAGACCGCCGAGATAGGGCTCGAGCACATCGCCCAACTGCCACGCTGCCGCGAGGCCGACGATCCACGTCAGCACGGAGATGACCTCGCGCAGGAATCCTCGCAAGACGCCGACGACGGCCGAGGCCAGAATCATGGCGAGAAACAGATAGTCGGCGGCATTCATGCGCGGCGCGGATTGTACAAGAGCCCGAGGCGCGACATGAGCTCGAGCGCTGCCGCGCGAGACCTGCGTCAAGGAGGCGCGACGATCGAGCCCGACTCGCCCACAGCCTTGAGCCGGGCCGCAAGCTGCTGGGCCGCTGCGCGATCGCGTTCCGGACCGACCCGCACTCGATAGAGCTTTCGCCCACCGCCCGTACCTTCCGCGACAAAACTCCTGAACCCGCGCCCGCGAAGCTTCGCGACCAGACGATCGGCGTTCTCCCGGCTCGCAAAACTACCCACCTGAATAGACCAGCCCGTGACGGGCGGCGGTTCGGCTGCCGGCACGCGTTCAGCTGCCGCTGCCGGGACCTGCTCCTTGGGGGCGGGCTCTCGCGGCTCGCTGGTCGCCGGCGGCGCGCTGATCGTCTGCGCCGCGGGCGAGCGCTCGGCAGTGCTCGTCGCAGGCTCGATCGCATCAATCGCAGCACGGCTCTGCGGTTGCGCGGGCCTTGCGGGCGCGCGTTCGCCGAGCTCGATCGTGTAGGACCGCATCGGCGGACCCTCGACGGTGCTCGACGCGCCTCCTGACGGAGCCCCGGTGCGCGGGCCCATCAGGAGCTCCGGAACCACGAGCACGATCAGCACGACCAGGATGATCGCGCCCGTCAGACGTTCTTTGGCTTGCACGTCGAATTTGGGGCGATTTGATGAGGAATCAAGCGACGAGCGGTGCGTAATTCAGTATAGCCGAAGCCATTCGAGGGCCGGGCCGACGGTGAGGAACGAGCCGAACACGACGATGCGGTCCTCCGGCCTCGCTTCGGCCGCCGCGCGCGCGCACGCGCTTGCGACCGTTGCTTCGCTTGCCGCGCCGCGCGCCGTTTCGCCGAGCCGCGATGCAAGCTCGTCGGCCGTGAGCCCGCGCGGCCCGGGCAGCGAGCAGAGAATCCATCGGTCGATACAGCCCTGCAGAGCGCCGGCGATCGCCGCCGGATCCTTGTCTCGCAGAATGCCGACCACGGCGATGGTGCGACCGCTCGATGGGCGCGCGCGCAGCTCTTGCGCGAGCACGCGAGCCGCCGGCTCGTTGTGCGCGACATCGAGAACCCATTCCGGGCGGCCCTCGACGATCTGGAACCGTCCCGGCAGGACGACGCCGCGAAGCGCGGCCGACACGGTCGGGACGTCGAGTGGAACACCCGTCTGAAGCCACTCGATCGCCGCGATCGCGCTCGCCGCATTCGCGTATTGAGCTCGCCCGCTGAGGGCGGACCGCGGAAGCCCTGCGAGATCGAGACGCTCGCTCGTGTAACGCCACCGCTCGGCCTCGAAGCGATACCGGTAGTCGCGTCCGGCGATGACCGCGCGCGCGCCGCACGCGGCGAGGCGCTCGTACACTGAGCGCGGCATCTCGGGCGTCCCGAGAATCGCGGGACGACCTTGCCGGAAGATGCCGGCCTTCTCCGCACCGATCGCCTCGAGTGTCTCGCCGAGCCAGTCGAGGTGATCGAGGCCGATCGAGGTCAGCACCGCGACGTCGGCATCGATCAGATTCGTGGCATCGAGACGTCCGCCGAGCCCGACTTCGAGCACCGCGATCTCGACCTTCGCTCGCGCAAACAGCAGCAACGCGGCGAGGGTGTTGTACTCGAAGAACGTGAGGGTCGTGGCGCCGCGCGCCGCTTCGATCTGCTCGAACGCGTCGATCAGCGAGGCATCGTCCACGAGCTCTCCGTGCACCCGAATGCGTTCGTGGTAACGCACGAGATGCGGAGACGTGAACGCGCCGACCGCCGTTCCCGCGGAGCGCAGCACGGCTTCGAGATGCGCAACGGTCGATCCTTTGCCGTTCGTTCCGCCGACCGTGATGACGCGGTAGGGCGGGCGCACCACGCCCAGTCGTTCGGCGACCTGCGCAACCCGCTCGAGCCCGAGATCGATGCTGCGCGCGTGTACCGACTGCTGCAGCTCGAGCCACTCGTCGAGCGTGCGCCTCACGCTGCCTTGGGGACGGGACGCTTGAGCAGCATGCGAACGAGCGCCGAGATGCGCTCGCGCATGTCGCGCCGGTCCACGATCTGGTCGAGTGCGCCGTGCTCGAGCAGGAACTCGCTGCGCTGGAACCCCTCCGGCAGCGTCTCGCGCACGGTCTGCTGGATCACGCGCGGCCCGGCGAAGCCGATGAGCGCGCGCGGCTCGGCCAGGTTCAGATCGCCGAGCATCGCGAGGCTCGCCGACACGCCGCCGGTCGTCGGATCGGTCATGACGGAGATGAACGGCAGGTGCGCCTGCGCGAGGCGCGCGAGCGCTGCGCTCGTCTTGGCCATCTGCAGGAGCGAATACAGGGCCTCCTGCATGCGCGCGCCGCCGCTCGAGGAAAAACACACGAGCGGCGCGCCGTTCTCGATGCAGGCAGCGACCGCGCGCTTGAAGCGCTCTCCGACGACCGAGCCCATCGAGCCTCCGAGAAACTGGAACTCGAACGCGCAGGCTACAATGTCCAATCCCTCGAGCTGTCCCGCCAGGACGACGAGCGCGTCGTTCTCCTCGGTGTTCTTCTGTGCCTGCGCGAGCCGATCCTTGTAGCGCTTGTTGTCCCGGAACTTGAGCGGATCCTCCGGCATGATGGCCGCGCCGATCTCGACGCCCGTATCGGGGTCGAGGAACCGCGCGAGCCGCTCGCGCGCCCCGATGCGCATGTGATGGCTGCACTTCGGGCACACGTACAGATTGCGCTCGAGCTCGGCGCGATAGAGCACGGCATCGCACGCCGGGCACTTGATCCAGAGGCCCTCGGGCACGGAGCGCGTGCGCCGCTCCGTCTTGATCCGCGAGGGCATGATCTTTTCGAACCAGGACATGGGGCGCTCCGCGCGGCTACAGACTGCAGGCTACAGGCTACAGGCTACAGGGCAGAAAAGAAGGCCCTGCCACCGTCGCTTGCGTCGGGCAAATCGAACACCCGCGGATAGGTCACGTGATGGAGGTAGAGGCCTTCGGCCGGGGCAGTAGGAGCGCTGCGAGTTCTGTCCCGCCCGCTCAGGACTTCCTGCGCCCATTCGGGCGCCGCATCCCCAGTGCCGATGGCGATGAGAAGTCCTGCGAGGTTTCTCACCATGTGGTGCAGGAACGCGTTGGCGGTCGCATCGATCGTGACCCAGTCGCCCGATCGCGCGACCGTGAGCGGCTCGAGGCGGCGCACCGGCGAGCGTGCCTGGCAGTCGGCCGCCCGAAAGGCGCTGAAATCCTGCTCGCCGTGCAGAAAGGCTGCGCCCGCCTGCATGCGTGCGATGTCGAGCGGCCGGTGGACGAGCGCCGCGCGCGCTGCGGCGAGCGCGCTGCGCGCGCCGCGGTTCAGGATCACGTAGCGGTAGGTGCGTGAGTGCGCGGAGTAGCGGGCATGGAAGTGATCCGGTACGGGCCGCGCCCACGCGACGCTCACGTCGTTCGGCAGATGACCGTTCGCACCCAGCATCCAGGAGCGTGGGCTGCGCCCGGCCGTGGTATCGAAATGCGCGACCTGCCCGAGCGCGTGGACGCCGGCATCCGTGCGGCCCGCGCACACGAGCGCAACGGGATGATCGGCGATGCGGCTCAGCGCGAGCTCGGCACACTGCTGCACCGTGCGCAGCTCGCTCTGCGTCTGCCAGCCGGCGAACGCGGTCCCGACGTACTCGAGACCGACCGCGATGCGGAAGGAGCCCTCGGTCGCGGCCGTCAACCAGGCAGCGATTCGATCAGGCGCTGCGCTTCCTGTTTCTGGGCGACCGAGCCTTCCTGCAGGACTTCCTCGAGGATGTTGCGAGCGCCCTCAGGATCGCCCATGTCCATGTAGGCGCGCGCGAGATCGAGCTTCGTGCCGACCTCGCTCATCGTGACCGGTTCGAGGTCCGGCAGCGCGAGATCGTCCGCAGCCAGCTTCTGCGTCGCCGTGAAGCTGGTGTCCGGCTGCATCGCCGGGCCGACGTCGAGATCGATACCGTGACCGTTTCCGCTCGTCTGCGCCGGCTCGAAATCGCCGATGTCGAAATCGATTCCGCCCCGCGGCATCGCCTGCGTCGGATCGTTCGACGTCTGCGCGCCGCCATCGATCGCGCGCACCGACGAAGGCGGCAGGGTCGCCTCTTCGCTGCCGATCTGGTACTGGCCCGTGTCCGCTGCGCCGCGCAGCTCGGCGTCTTCCATGATCTCGCGTGAACGCTCGTCGAGACCGGCGACGAGCGTCGGGGTCTCCGGGGTTTCGTTCAACGCCCGGTTGCTCGCTGTGTCGAGCGATCCGAGATCGAGGCCGAGATCGTCGATCGCGAGCTCGGCCGTCTGATCCGGTCCACCCTCGCGCTTCAGGGCACCCTCGAGCTTCGACCGAACGGTGCTATCTTCGGAATACAGGCCCGGCTGCTCGGCGGTCGGCGAGTTGTCGAAGTCGGCGGTCAGCGGCTCCGCGTCGCGCTGCATCTTCGCGGTCATCTCGCGCGTCGTCTGACTGCCGCCCAGTTCCTGCGTGGCGGTCGGGGACTCGCTCGTCGCATCGAGCGCCGATCCGAAGTCGAGATCGATGGCGCCCGCCGGCGGGCTCATCGGCTCGCCGAAGACGTCGAAATCAATGCGGTTCTGGCCGCCCTCGAGGTCGAGATCCACGCCGCCGGCCGCAGCACCGCTGATCGGGCCTCCGCCCGCGAACAGCGCGTCGTCCGGCGCAAGCTGCTTGCCCATGATGACGATTTTTTCCCACTCGCCCGGCACCGCTTTGCCACGCGTATCGGCCAGCTCGCGGGCGGTCTGAAGGAACTGATCCTTGTTGCCCCAGACGAAGAACACTTCGAGAAGCTTGAGCTTGAGGTCGCGGCGCTCGGGCTCGCGCGCGATTGACATGCGAACGAGATCGGCGGCCTGATCGTACAGGCCGTAGGCCATGTGGAAGTCGGCCTCGGCGAGCGGATCACCCTGGTCGAGGTTGATCGCCGTTTCGCTGCTGATGGTGTCGTCCGACGAAATACTGCGCGCCGGCGGCGCGGCCGTGCGCGGCTTCTCCTCGAAGCGCGGCTGCTCGCGCGCGCCCGATTCCTCGACGAGGAACGCCGCCTGCTCGCGCGGCCCGGCGGCGGCGGCAGGCTGACGAAGCATCGAGGGCGCGATCGACGTTTCGCGGGCGATCGTGTCGGCGCCCGCGGCGGCGAGTCGTCCGAGCGAGTCGTCGAACTCGGCCTCTTTTCGCGACCGCCACATCCGCAGCCCGAAGAATCCGAGCACGGCTAGGAGCCCCAGTGCGAGCAACCACCAGAGACCCGTGATCGTGTCGAGGATTGAGCTCCCCGAGTCCTCGGCAGCGGCCTCGGCGCCTGCCGCAGCGGCCGGTGCCGGCTCCGCGACGGCGGGTTCGGGAGCAGGCTCAGCCGTGTCGTCTGCCGCGACCGGCGGTTCCACGGCGGCCTCAACGTCCGGCGCGCCTTCCGTATCGACGGGCGGCGGTGCGGTGTCGGCCACGGGCGGTTCCGCGGCTGACGGCGCCTGTGCGGCGTCCGGAGAGCCCTCGGCGGCGGCGGCCAGGCGCGCCTGGAGCTGCGCCAACTCCGCGTTTCGAAGCTCGAGCAGGCGGCGAGATTCCGCCAGCTGCGACTCGAGGTCGCGCACCTGTCCTTGCAGGGATTCGACTTCGGCTTGCGATGCGCCCGAGTCCCCGGCGCCGGTGCCCGCATCGGTGGGCGTCACGAGGCGCAGACGGCCGGGTTCGCCCGCGGCCGCGCCTGCAGCGGTTCCGCGCCATGCAGCATACTGGCGTCGCACCTCTGCGTTCGCTTCGCTAACGCTGACGGAAGCGACGGTGGCCTGATCGGGCAGACGCAGCACGGCACCGGCGCGGAGCACGTTCATGCTGTCGTCGAACGCCTCCGGATTTGCCTGGTACACGGCGAGCATCCATTGGCGGGCGATCGAACGATCGCCCGATGCGAGGCGGTTCGCGAGACCCGAGAGCGTGTCGCCGCGCGCGACCGTGTAGGTGTCGCCCGCAGCGGCCGGAACCGATACGTCATCCGGCGCGCCGCGCGATGTCGCCTCACCCGCCGGCGGCGGCGGCGCGCGCTCGATGGCGCCCTGGCGGGGGCTGCCACTCACGCTGGGCGCCGCGACGGGCGCCGCGTCGGCCGCTCTCATCCCCGGTGTGTAGAGCGGCGGATCGAGCAGCATGGTGTATTCGCGAACGAGTCGGCCGCGCGCCCAATTCACCTCGACCAGAAACGTAACGAACGGCTCGGTGATCGCCTCGGTGGAACGCACGCGGATCACGTCGCTGCCATCGGCCGCGCGCGTCCGGCTTAACGTCACGCTGCCGAGGAACGCCGGCCAGTCGAGGCCGTAGCGCGTAAAGGTTTCGCGCGAGGCGACCTCCGGCCGAAGGCTCGCGAGTTCCTCGGGCGTCGCCCCGATCAATTCGATCTCGGCGTCAAGGGGCGCATTAAGTGAAGAATTGAGACGAATGTCTCCGAGGCCAAGGGCGACGGCGGCTGCCGGAAAGGCAGCCAGCGCGACGAACGCCCGGCTCAGGAGTTTGGCGAACATCAGAACACCCCGAGCGGCATGAGACCGCGGCAAATCCTTTTATAAACAGTAATTTGGGCCAGATTCTGCAGCCCGAACCCCAATGCGGCGGCACTATAACTTATAAGTAGTCGCGGACCAAAATCTCGGCGATCTGCACACTGTTCGTCGCCGCACCCTTGCGCACGTTGTCCGCAACCACCCATAGGTTAAGTCCCCGCTCCGCTGAAATATCTTCACGTATTCGCCCGACATAAACTGTGTCGCGGTTCGCTGCCTCGGTAGCAGCGGTCGGATACCCGCCGGGGCGGCGTTCGTCGAGCACTTCGACGCCCGGAGCCTTCTCGAGCAGCCGCCGCGCTTCCGCCGCCGAAATCTTCTTGCGCGTCTCCAGGTGCACCGCCTCGGAATGGCCGAAAAACACCGGCACGCGAACCGTGGTCGGGTTCACGCGGATGGTCTGATCCTCCATGATTTTCCGGGTCTCCCACACCATCTTCATCTCCTCCTTGGTGTAGCCGTTGTCCTGGAAGCTGTCGATGTGCGGCACACAGTTGAAAGCGATCTGCTTCGGCACCACGCGGCCCTCGACCGGCCCTTTCCCGCTCAGGAGCGCGGTCGTCTGCTCCGCGAGCTCCTCCACCGCTTCCTTGCCGGCACCTGAGACGGCCTGATACGTCGCGACGTTGATGCGCTCGATCCCGACGGCATCGTGAATCGGCTTGAGCGCCACGACCATCTGGATCGTGGAACAGTTCGGGTTCGCGATGATGCCGCGCTTCTTGTACTGCGCGATCGCGTGCGCGTTCACTTCGGGAACGACGAGCGGCACGTCATCGTCGTAACGAAACTCCGACGTGTTGTCGATGACGATACAGCCCGCGGCGGCTGCTTTCGGCGCGTACTGGCGCGACACGTCGGCCCCGGCGGAGAAGAGCCCGATGTCCGCGCGCTTGAAGTCGAAGCCGGCGAGCTCGCCGACGGGATGGCTTCGCCCCTTGAAGGTGATGGACTTGCCGAGCGAGCGATTGCTCGCAAGCAGGAACAGCTCGGACACGGGGAAGCCGCGCTCTTCGAGCACCTGCACCATCATCTCGCCCACGAGACCGGTCGCACCGACGATGGCTACCCGCCACTGTTTGCTCATGATCTATCCGCCGCGCCTTTCGTGATGTCGGGAGTGGTCGACTGAACGTCCGCGTTCTGGGCGCGGTGCCTGAGATAGTGATCCATCAGCACGAGCGCGAGCATGGCTTCGGCGATCGGCGTTGCGCGCAGGCCGACGCACGGATCGTGCCGCCCGGTCGTGATGATCTCGCAGTGGTTGCCCTCGACGTCGATCGTGGCACCCGGGATCTGGATGCTCGAGGTCGGCTTCAACGTGACGTGAACGATGATGTCCTGGCCGGTCGAGATACCGCCGAGCGTGCCGCCGGCATGGTTGCTTCGAAACCCTTTCGGAGTGAGCTCATCGCGGTGCTCGCTGCCGCGCTGTTCCGCCGCCCGCGTGCCCGCGCCGATCTCCACCGCCTTGACGGCATTGATGCTCATCATGGCGTACGCGATGTCCGCGTCGAGCCGGTCGAACACGGGCTCCCCGAGCCCGGGCGGAGCGCCCGACGCGACGACGGAGATGCGCGCGCCGATCGAATCGCCCGCCTCGCGAATCTTCCAGATGAGCGCCTCGAGCTCTGCGATCCGCGCGGGATCGGGGCAGAAGAAGGGATTCTCGTATGCGAACGACGGCTGCACGGGCTCGATCTGCAGGCTGCCGATGCGGCTCAGATAGCCGTGGATGCCGACGCCCAGCCGCTCGGCGAGGTATTTGCGTGCGATCGCGCCGGCGGCGACGCGCATGACCGTCTCGCGAGCCGATGAGCGGCCGCCGCCCCGGTGGTCGCGAAACCCGTACTTCTGCTGATAGGTGTAGTCGGCGTGGCCCGGGCGAAACCGATCCTTGATCTTCTCGTAGTCGCGCGAGCGTGCGTCGGTGTTCTCGATCAGGATGCCGATCGGCGTACCCGTCGTGCGTCCTTCGAAGACCCCCGAGAGGATGCGGACCTGGTCGCCTTCGCGTCGCTGGCTCACGAAGTGCGACGTGCCGGTGCGGCGCCTGTCCACGTCGCGCTGCACGTCGGCCTCGGTCAGTGCGAGCCCCGGCGGACAGCCGTCCACGATGCAGCCGAGCGCCGGCCCGTGGCTTTCGCCGAAGGTCGTGACGGTAAAGAGCTTGCCGATCGTGTTGCCGGACACGGAGATAGCCTACAGCCTACAGGTCACAGCCTACAGCCCGGATCAAAGGCTCAGAGTTGAAGGCCCCTGCGCGATCGCATTAGGGCGGGTGCCGAGCGCGGGCCGCTGGCGCGTTTGGGGCTTAAGACGCGCCAGCCCGCGCACCTCTTCGCTCTTCTCCATCAGGCTTTCTCGTTCACCTGCTCCGCCGTCAGGAGGAAAACGCCGCCGCCACCGCGCTCGAATTCCAGCCACGTGAACGGCAGGTGCGGGAAAGCGCGCCGGACTGCGCGATCGGAGTTGCCGACCTCGACGATCAGGATGCCGCCCGGGCGCAGGTGGCGCCCCGCCTCGCGCAGGATCACGCGCACCGAATCGAGCCCGTCACGGCCGGCGGCGAGCGCGATGCGAGGCTCGTGACGGTACTCGGCCGGCAGCCGCGCGAGCTCGCGCGCGCCGACGTAAGGGGGATTGCTCACGATCACGTCGTACGTCGCGCGCCCGAGCTTCTCGAAGTGGTTCGACCGCAAGAGCCGCACGCGACGGCCGACGCGATGCGTGCGAACGTTGAGCCGTGCCACGTCGAGCGCATCCGTGGAGATATCGACGGCGTCCACGCGCGCCGCCGGGAATGCCTTGGCGCAGGCGATCGCGATGCAGGCCGACCCCGTACCGATGTCGAGAATGCGGCGCACGCGCCGTGCGTCGATCCACGGCGCAAAGCGCTGCTCGATGAGCTCGGCGAGCGGCGAGCGCGGGATCAGCACGCGCCGATCGACGTGAAACGGCAAGCCTGCAAACCACGTGCGTCCGGTGAGATACACGGCCGGCACGCGCTCGGCAATGCGCCGCGCGATGAGCGCATCGGCGCGCTCGACGTCGGTCGCGCGGACTCTTCGTTCATGGATTTCGGGGCGGATGCGATGCGGCAGGCGAAGCGCATGCCAGATCAGTGCAGCAGCCTCGTCGCGGGCGTTGTCGGTGCCATGACCGAAGAATGCGTCCGACCGGCGCAATCGCCGTGCACTGCGCTCGATCAGCTCGTGCACGGTCGGGCGGCGCGCGCGGGTATGGGATACTTCCGGCATGGGAATCCGACGCAACTGGATCGTGTGGGCGGCCGCCGCGATCGTTGCCGCGGCGTGCGGCGCCTGGCTCGCGCGGCAACATGACAGCTCGGCCGCGACGCTGGCAAGCGGTACATGGTTGCCGGAGTCGAAGGCGGTGCCCGCGTTCACGCTCGTGGACCAGGCGGGTCAGCCGTTTTCGGCTGCCGATCTTCGCGGCCGACCGTCGCTCGTGTTCTTCGGATTCACGAACTGCCCGGACATCTGTCCGACCACGCTCGCAAAGCTTGCGCAGGTCAAGCGCGAGGCCGGCGTACGTGGCCTGCGGGTGGTGATGGTAAGCGTCGATCCGCAGCGCGATACGCCTGAAGCGCTCGCGACCTATCTGCGCGCCTTCGATCCGGAATTCATCGGGCTCACCGGCGAGAAGCGCACGATCGAGCAGCTGGCCAAAACCCTCGGAGTCGCCGTGGCGCGCTCCGAACTGCCCGGTGACGCGTACACCGTGGATCACACCTCGGCCGTCTTTCTCATCGACGCGCGGGGCGAGCTCGTGGCGGTATTCACGCCGCCGATCGACTCGCCGAGCCTCGCCGCCGACCTCCGAGGGCTCGCCGCCCGGCTGGCCGGTTGATGAATGACGAGGAGATGCCCGGCGAAGCGCCGGGATCGGCGACCATCGGCAATCGCATCTTCGTCGGGCTGCAGCACGTTCTTCCGCAGCATGCGCTGTCGCGTCTGGTGCATCGCATCGCGCGCAGCCGTCTACCCGGCCTCAAGAACCGCCTGATCGGCAGCTTCGTCCGTGGTTTTCGCCCGGACATGAGCGATGCCGTCGAGCCGGACCCGCATCGCTATGCGAGCTTCAACGATTTCTTCACGCGGGCGTTGAAGGCAGGTGCGCGACGGCTCGACAGCGATCCGAGCGTCGTCGTTTCACCGATAGACGGCATCGTGAGTCAGATCGGCTCGCTCGAGGCCGGGCGACTGCTGCAGGCCAAGAATCGTTACTACGCGCTGGCCGACCTGATGGGCGGCGAATCGAACTGGACCGAACGGCTCGCCGGCGGCGCCTTCGCTACGCTGTACCTTGCTCCGTACAACTATCATCGCATTCACATGCCGCTCGGCGGGCGCCTCGTGGCCTCGAAGTTCGTTCCGGGCCGGCTGTTCAGCGTCAATGCCGTCACCGCGGCCTCCGTCGCCGGACTCTTCGCGCGCAACGAGCGCATCGTGTGCATTTTCGAGGGCGATCGGACGGCGTTCGCGCTCGTGCTCGTCGGCGCCCTCTTCGTCGGCAGCATGGCGACCGTGTGGCACGGCGATGTCACGCCGCGTCGGCTCCGGCGGCCCTGCGATCTGCCGGTCGATGATGTCGCCTCGCCTCTCGAGCTTCCGAAGGGCGCGGAGCTGGGACGCTTCAACATGGGTTCGACCGTAATCCTGTTGTTCCCGCCGGAGACGATCGAGTGGCGCGCCGGGCTCATCGCGGGAAGCACGGTGAGAGTCGGGGAGCCCATCGCGAGCTTGCGGCCGTGATGTGGCAGCCGACGCTGTCGGTCGAAACGTTGCGCCTGCGGGCAGCGCTGCTCGAGCGCACGCGCCGGTTCTTCGCGTCGCGCGCAGTGCTCGAAGTGGATACGCCGATGCTCGTGAACGCGCCGGTGAGCGATGCGCACATCCATTCCGCGACCGCGAAGCTTTCCGGCAGCGAACGCCTCTATTTCCTGCACACCTCGCCCGAGTACGCGATGAAGCGGCTCCTCGCGGCCGGCAGCGGCGACATCTTCCAGATCTGTCACGTCGTGCGCGGCGGTGAGCGCGGGCGGCTGCACAACCCGGAGTTCACGCTCATCGAGTGGTATCGGCGCGGCTTTTCGCTCGATGCATTGATGAACGAGGTCGATGCGCTGGTGCGCGAGCTCCTCGCCGGGCGTGCGGCGCGCTTCGCGACGGAGCGGCTCGCGTGGCGCGAGGCTTTCGTTCGCTACGCGCAACTCGACCCGATCGAGATGTCCGACGCGGCGCTGAAAGACGCGGCGATCGCATCGGGCCTTGCGCATGAAAGTGCCGCGCTGAGCGACCGCGATTCGTTCCTCGATTACCTGATGAGCACGCGCGTCGGACCGCAGCTTGGCCGAGGCGCGTTTTCTTTCGTCCATCGCTATCCCGCGTCGCAGGCTGCGCTCGCGCGACTCGATCCGGAGGATCCGCGGTTCGCGCTGCGCTTCGAGCTCTACTGCGAAGGAATCGAGCTCGGAAACGGGTTCGCCGAGCTCGGCGCGAGCGCCGAGCAGCGCGCCCGGTTCGAGCGGGATCTGGCGGAACGCGAGCGACGCGCTCTGCCGCGGCATCCGCTCGATGAGCGGCTGCTCGCCGCGCTCTCTTCAGGGCTGCCCGATTGCGCCGGAGTGGCGCTGGGGTTCGATCGCGTGCTCATGCTGGCGGCGGGCGCCGGACACATCGATGATGTACTGCCCTTTCCGACCGATCGCGCCTGAGTGCTGCATTCATGAGCCACGCCACCTCCCGCTACGACTTCCTCGACAGGAACGCGGACTACGGGCGGCTCGCCGCGGAGCTGGGCGCGCTGCTTTCCGGTGAGCGCGACCCGATCGCGAATGCCGCCAATACGGCCGCGCTCATCTTCGATGCGCTGCCGGATCTCAACTGGGCAGGATTTTATTTTCTGAAAGGTGGCGAGCTCGTCGTGGGCCCGTTCCAGGGCAAGCCGGCCTGCGTACGCATTGCGCTAGGCAGCGGCGCGTGCGGCACGGCGGCCGCACGGCGCGAGACGCTCGTCGTTCCCGACGTGCATGCATTTCCGGGGCACATCGCCTGCGATGCCGCGTCGCAGTCGGAGATCGTGGTGCCGCTCATTTCAGGGGAGAAGCTGATCGGCGTGCTCGATATCGACAGCCCGCGGCTCGCGCGTTTCGACGCGAGCGACCAGCGTGGGATCGAACGCCTCGCGAGCATCTACGTCGAGGCCATACGTTAGCGTGCGCCGAGTGGCCCGGCTCGGTCGATGCCGTTTTCATTCGCTCCACGATCGCGCGAAGAGTCAGATCACGCGTGGCCGGCAGGTCGCGGCGTCGTGCGAAGTGAGCGTGGGTCGGTCTGGAGTGCGCGAAGTCGGTTTAAAAAATCCGATATACTGGCGAGGAAGAAAAAAACCAAAGACACACCCGGCCACAACCTTGTGTCAATATCCGCGTGCCAAACAGCATACAGCGCGAA
>JBQTHP010000192.1:0-22351 GCA_052389755.1 Gammaproteobacteria bacterium | reverse complement strand
GTATCACTGGGATCTGCCCGCCGCGCTGGACGATCGTGGCGGCTGGCTCAATCCGGACATCGCAAAGTGGTTCGCGGACTATGCGGCGGCCGTGTTCCGCAAGCTCGACGATCGCGTGAAGATGTGGGCCACGCTGAACGAGCCCTGGGTCGTCACTGACGGCGGCTATCTGCACGGCGCGCTCGCGCCTGGGCACCGCAATCGTTTCGAGGCGCCGATCGCATCTCACAACCTGCTGCGCGCGCATGGGGCGGCGGTGCAGGCTTATCGTGCGGAGGGCCGACATCGAATCGGCCTCGTCGTGAATCTCGAGCCGAAGTATCCCGCCTCGGACAGGGCGGAGGACGTGGCGGCCACCGCGCGCGCGGACGCCTACATGAACCGCCAGTACCTCGACCCGGTGTTCTTCGGGCGTTACCCGGCCGAGATGAACGAGATCTTCGGCGAGGCGTGGCCGACATTCGCGGACGAGGACCTCGCCCTGATCCGCCAGCCGATCGACTTCCTGGGCATCAACTACTACACCCGCAGCGTCGTGCGCTTCGATGACGCTGCCTGGCCACTGAAGGCGTCGCGCGTGCGGCAGAGGCACGCCACTTACACCGAGACGGACTGGGAGGTGTATCCGCACGGTGTCACCGACGTCCTCGTGTCCGTCAAACGGCGATACGGCGATCTTCCTATCTACATCACGGAAAACGGGGCGGCGTTCTACGATCCACCCGCAGTCGAGGGCGATGCGCTCCAGGACCCGTTGCGTGTCGACTACCTGCGCGAGCACCTCAAGGCCGTACACACGGCCCGCGCGCAGGGCGTCGACGTGCGGGGCTACTTCGTGTGGTCCGTCCTCGACAACTTCGAGTGGGCGCTCGGCTACTCCAAGCGCTTCGGCATCGTGCACGTGGATTTCGAGAGCCAGCGCCGCACGCTCAAGGCGAGCGCGCGCTTCTACGCCTCGGTCATCGCTTCGAGCGGCGGCGTCCTGAGCCACGCCGGCGGCCGGCGATGATGGTGCTGATCCGCTTCGAGCATCAGGCGGGGCAGCGGCCCGGATCGGGCGCAGTCGGTACGTAGCCGGGTGGATCGATGTCGTCGAGCTCGCGGCGCAGCTCGGCCAACCGCGCCTGCATTCGCAGCAGTTGCCCGGTGTGTTCGGGACGCGCGGCCAGGTTGGTCATCTCGTCCGGATCGCTCTGCAGATCGTACAGCTCCCACTCCTGCGGCTGGTGCCAGAAGTGAATCAGCTTCCAGCGCCGGCCGCGCACCCCGCGGTGCGGGCGCACGCAGTGAGCGGCCGGAAACTCGTAGTACTCGTACAGGAAATCCTCGCGCCAGGGCGAGCTCTTCTCGCGCAACAGGGGTGACCAGCTCGCGCCCTGCATCGACGCGGGCACCTGCACGCCGCACAGATCGAGCAGGGTCGGCGCCACGTCGATGTTCAGCGCGATGTGCTCGCGGTCGACGCGCGCGCGCTCGATGCCCGCCGGCCAGCGCAGCAGCATCGGCACGCGGATCGAGGGCTCGTACATGAGCCGCTTGTCGAACAGGCCGTGCTCGCCGAGGAAAAAGCCGTTGTCCGAGGCGTAGAGCACAATGGTGTTTTCTGCCAGGCCCTCGCGGTCGAGGAGCTCGAGCACACGGCCGACGTTCTCGTCCACGCCCAGCAACACGCGGTAGTAGTTCTTGACGAGTGCCTGGTAGTTGCGGCGCGCACGCTCCTCCGGCGGCAGCGTGGCGGGCACGCCGCGTTCGTGGAAATCCGCCATGTCGGCGATGCGCATCTCGGATTTCTGCAGGGCCTGCGGCCGCGCGGCCAGCGTCTCGAAGAACGTCTTCGGCAGCGGGATCTCCAGATCCTCGAAGGCTTTCGCGAAACGCGGCGCCGGCTCCCAGCCGCGATGCGGCGCCTTGAACTGGTAGAGCAGACAGAATGGCGCGTCCTTGTGCCGGTTCGTGAGAAAAGCAAGCGCCTGGTCCCCGATCACGTCGTCGGCGTGTCCCCGCTGTCTCGTCATCGCGCCGTTGATCAACATCTCCGGATCGAAGTATTGACCCTGTCCCGGCAGCACTGCGGTGTAGTCGTAGCCGGCTGGCGGCGAGTTGATGTGCCACTTGCCGACCACAGCAGTGTGGTAGCCCGCGCGGCGCAACAGGTTCGGCCAGGTCTCCTCGTTGCGCAGCTTCGGCTCGCCCGTGAAGCCGGACTCCTCGCCGTTGGTGATCATGCCGTGGCTGTGCGAATACTGTCCCGTGAGATAGGTGGCGCGGCTCGGCAAGCACAGCGAGTTGGTGACGAAGGCCTCCTGGAAGCGCAGACCCTCGTTGCCGATGCGGTCGAGATTCGGCGTCTTGAGTATTCTGTTTCCGTATATGCCGAGCGCGTTTTGCGCGTGATCGTCGGTCATGATGAAAACGACGTTCGGTCGCGCTCGCGCTCGCGATGCGCGGGCGCCGAGCCACGGCGACAGCGCCAGACCGATGACGCCACTTCCGAGCAGCTTCGCCGCCCGCCGACGATCGATTGTGTTTTCGTTGCCCACTTCGAAATCACTCCTCGTAGCGAGGATGGCGGATACGATCCTGCATCGCTCTCAATACCGCGGCGCCCTGAGGTTGTCCCTCGACTGCCCCGGGCCGCGGTTTCGTCGCATTCGTCCGCTACTCGGTGATGGTGAACTCTGCGCTGCTTCCGCTGCGCGCATCGGGCCCGACCCAGACGGTGACTGCCGCCGGCTCAACCACCTTTTTCATGTCGATATTCCAGAATGCCAGTGCTTTCTCGTCCAGCTCGAACTCTACGCGCCTGGACTCACCCGCACGCAGCGCGATCCGCTGAAAGCCTTTCAATTCGCGTACCGGGCGAGCGACGGACGTGCCGCGTTGGTTAACGTACAGTTGTGCCACTTCGACTCCGTCGCGACTTCCTGCGTTTTTCACGTCGACCGCCACTCTCAATGCCTCGGAGGCGCCATTCAGAGCCCGGGCGCTCAAGCGTTTCGCGCTCAACGTGAGCGGGGAGTATTGAAAGCGGGTGTAGGACAATCCGTGGCCGAATGGAAAAAGGGGCGCATTGAGGTCGTCGATATAGCGCGAAACGTATTTTTCTTCGGCACCCTTCGCCGGTCGCGTGAGATCGACTTTGCCCGCCGGCCTGCCGGTGTTGAGATGGTTGTAGTACAAGGGCTGCTGCCCAACGCTGCGCGGCATGCTCGCGGTCAATCGGCCGCTGAAGTTCGCCTCGCCGGTGAGCACTCGGACCAGCGCGGGGCCTGCCTGGATGCCAGGGTGCCACGCCTGCACGATCGCGCCGACCTTGTCGGCCACCGACGTCAACGCCAGCGGTCGGCTGAACACGATCAGAACGACGGGCTTGCCGCTCGCCGCGACGGCTTCGAGCAGCCTTTCCTGCATGCCCGGGAACCCGAGGGATGTCCGCGAGGCCGCTTCACCCGTCATTTCGCCGGCGTTTTCACCTAGTGCGAGCAGAACAACATCGGCACGACGAGCGGCTTCGACGGCCGGCGCAATGCCTGCATCGGATCCCTCGTACAGCAGCGTCAGCTTTCGTTTCGCGGCGTAGTCAGCCAGGGCCACACGCAACGTGATCGCATCTTTGGCATCACCTCTGCCTGCCCACGAGCCCAGCATATCGGCGGCGCTGTCGGCCAGCGGACCAATCAACGCAATCGTTCTGACTGCAGGATCCAAGGGAAGTGGAGCAGTACCGCCAGAGGGCGCCTCGTTCTTCAGCAGGACGAACGATTGCTCGGCGGCTGTGCGCGCAAGTTTCAGGTGGACGGGATCCAGTGCCGCGCTCTGAGCGGATTCTTTTACGTATGGACGATCGAACAGACCGAGGGCGAGCTTCACCCGCAGGATGCGTCGCACGGCCTGGTCGATCGCCTGGGTCGGAACGTTGCCGTTCTTCACCTGTGCTCCGAGCTCGTTGAGGTAGAGGCCTCCTTCCATATCCATATCCACGCCCGCAAGGATCCCCTTCCGCGCTGCCGCTGCGCCGTCGTTGGCGATGCCGTGCGGGATGAGCTCCTTCACCGACGTCCAATCACTCACGACGAATCCGCGAAAACCCCACTCGCGGCGCAAGACCTGGTCGAGCGTGAACTGGTTGGCGCTTGCCGGCACGCCATCGATGGCGTTGAAGGCGCTCATCAAGGTGGCTGCGCCGGCATTCACCGCGGCGTGAAAGGGAGGCAGGTAGACATCGCGCAGCATGCGCTCGGGAATGTCCGTAGTGTTGTAGTCGCGACCGCCTTCCGCCGCTCCATATCCGACATAGTGCTTGGCGCACGCCGCGATCGAAGCCGGATCGCTCAGGCTCTTTCCCTGGTAACCGCGGACGTAAGCGGCGGCCATTACCGAGCCCAGATACGGGTCCTCGCCGGCACCCTCGACGATCCTCCCCCAGCGAGCATCGCGCGCGATGTCTACCATGGGCGAAAAGGTCCAGCGCACGCCCTCGGCCGAGGCTTCGCGCGCTGCCACGCGAGCTGCTCTTTCCACCAGCTCCGGGTTCCACGTCGCCGCGAGGCCCAAGGGGACCGGGAATACTGCTCGGTAGCCGTGGATCACATCGAATCCGAGCAGTAGTGGGATCTTCAACCTCGACTGGGTCATGGCGATGCGCTGCAGCTCGTTTGCCTCCTTCGCACCCGCGGAATGGAGCAGCGAACCGATCTGGCCTGCCGCGATCATCTGGCCGTAATCGCTTCGCCCGGTGCCCGGCCCCGTAGGCTGTCCCGCGGCAAACTGGTTCAACTGCCCGAGCTTTTCCTCGAGCGTCATCCGCTGAAGCAGCGACGAGATGCGAGCTTCGATCGCAGGATCGTTCAGCTGAGGATCGGCTTGAGCCGGCGCTGCGAGGCAGCTGAGCACCAGCGCGCAAAGCAATTTCGACGCGTTCACGTACGCTCCTTGACGACGACGTCCGCCGGGAGTCGTCGGATTCGCAGCTCACGGCCGGACCACTTAAAAACGAGACCGCCCGCGGGTAGCGTGAGCCCCTCCTCGATCCGCAGCCGTACGCGCCCGGCCTCGCGCGTGAGCGTGTACGTCAACGGACCGTACGGTGTACGCAAATCCTGCACGGTCACGCCGCGGCCCTCGATCCACTCGCGTGGGATGCCCGCCGCGAGCACCAATGCCGCATCAGCCGGGCGCTCGTACGCGAAGAGGTCGAGCACCGAGCGGATGAAGTCCGAAGCAACCCAACCGTGCGGCATGTCGCCGAGGAAGCGCGGCTCGCGCGGATCGCGGCCCACGACTTCGGCCCACTGATTCCATGCCGCCGGGCGGCGGCTCGACATGAAGAACTCCAGCAACTCGTGCGCACGCGCGTGCCAGCCGAGCCGCACGAAGGCGCCGACGGTTCGCCATTCGTACGGCGTGTACGCGTCCCACGGCTTCGTGCCGTCGCGCCGGGCGACGAATTCCTGCCAGTAGCGCTCGAACGTCGCGCGCACGAGCGGCTCCGGCAGACGGCCGAGCTCGCCCACCGGGTCGAGGGCAATGGTGGTCGAGGTGGCATCGAAATCGCCGCGGTCGGCCGCGCCGGGAATGTAGTCGATGCCGTGCGCGGCCGTTGCGGCGACAAGCGATGCGTACAGATCGTTGCGGAATTCGTCGCGCGAGCTCGCGAGCGCGGCGGCTTCGGCGCGCCTGCCGAGCGTGGTTGCGATCTCCACGGCGTCCTCGTATCCCTTGAGCGCCCAGAAGTCGTCCCAGTACGAATACGCCGGCCGGTCGGAGTAGCCCTCGTGACTGATCGAAGGCGGCATCAATCCGTAGTAAGCGCGTCGTGCATCGGTGCGATTGGCGTCGACGCGCTCCGAGCGGCGGAGCTGATCCATGTAGCGCGCCGCCGCCTCGACGCGGGGCCATAGCTCCGCGAGGAGTGCCCGGTCATGCGTGTAGCGGTAGGTTTCCGCGACAAGAAAGATGAGCTCGCCGTGGCTGTCGTTCTCGGGCACCGGGTCGGCTCCGCGACGATCGACGCAGCACGGCACCTTGCCGTTCGGGAAGAGATGCCGCGCGTACCAGCGCGCGTAATCGGTCACCACGTCCTCGTGGCCGAGCCGCAGGAGCGCGGCCGAAGTAAGCGCGCCGTCGCGGATCCACGAGCGCTCGTACGCACGCGCGCCGGGCTGCAGCGCCGGACCGTCACGGTTGATGAGCACATGCGCGAGACTGGTCCGCAGCGTATCGACGAGCCTCGTGCCCGCGGGTGGCACCTGAATCGACACGCGATTGAGCTTTGCTCGCCATGAATCAGCCACGCTGCGCAGCTCCGCGTCGAGTGCGGGCGTATCGACACGGCCGCTCCAGGGCACCACGAGACCAAGGGTCTTCGTCTCTCGCGGAGCGAGCTGCAGTCGATAGAGCAGCGCGCCGGATGCGAAGCCGGTCGGATCCGATAGCCCTTCGCGTGGGCAGGCCAGCGGCTCCGTCACGAGCGCCGCAATCGATGCCGCATCGAAGCTCGCGCAGTGGAATGCATCCGGCGCGACGAGCGCTCGCACGGAACGGTCGCCGTTCACCGTGACGGTGTTCGCTTGCGCGGCGAGCGTATGGATCGGGCTCACGCCGCCGGGCGTGTTGAGGAACTGCGTCGGCGGATTGACCTGGAACGGTCGAGCGGCGAGTGCGAGGGTGAGCGTCTGCGGCGAATCGAGGGGGTTGTGCACGTCATAGCGGGCGATGAGCTGCGACGCCTCGGGTGTGCCGCTCGCGAATGCGGTGATGGTCAGGGAGAAACGATCGTGCTGCCACGTGACCGAGGGAATCGGCAAGTACCCATCGAGCAGCGCGTGATCGATCTTGACGTCCGCCCACGAGACGAGCTTGTCGTCTGTCAGGACGAACGGCTCGATCGAAAAGCCGCGCTTGGCGACTTCGAGCGCACCGTCTTCGGACAACAGCCCCTCATCGTGGCCGCCGTCGACGCCCACCACGGTCCAGTAGGACTGCTCGCCCATGAAACCGCGGGGATAGTGGCCGCGCGCCGCGCCGCGGGCGACGTGCTCGAGAAACGCGTTGGCCGTTGCGCCAAAGGCGAGGTCCCGGACCTCGATCTCGGAAAGCGCATAGGTACGACCCGGGCCGTCGAGGAGCTTCAGGCGCACGTAGCGCGTTTCGGAATCGGGCAGACGCAGATAGTCCGTGCCGCCGTCGGCGCCTTCGACCGCGCGCACGCGGCCCCACGTTCCGCCGTCCTGTGAAAACTCGACGTCGTAGCGGCGCGCGTGCGCGCCGCTCGCCCAATGCAGCACGAGACCGCCGAACTCGCGCACGCCACCCAAGTCGATCCGCACCGCTGCGGAAGAGGTTTCGATGACGGGCTGTGGCGGGGCTAGGCTCGGCACGGGCAGCTCGCGGATCTGCAGCTCGTCGAACCACACCGACCCGCGACCGCCGTCGCGGCCCGCGCTCACGGCGAGCTCGAGCGTCGCCGTGCGCGAGAGCTGACGATCGCTCGTCGGTCCCCACGCGAACTGAATGTCGCGGCGCTTGATCCGAATCCGCTGCCAGTCGCGCGGGACCTCGAAGTCCGCGCGCCTCGCCCACCACACGTTCTCGCCGCTCGCGTCGATGAGCTTGAATTCGAGGTTGTTCACCGGCGCGGTGCCGCGCACGTAGAAGGACAGCTCGAAGTTCGGCGGGAAGTCGAGCGGCAATGCGCGGCGTGCGACCGCGTAGCCGGAGACGCCCGAGAAATCGAAGTCGAGCCGCAACGCGCGGCCGCGGAAGCCGGCGTCGCTCGCGATGCTCCCCTTCACGCTGTCCGATGCGCCGGCTTTCCAGGGCTCGAGCGATTCGAAGCTATCGAGCTCGCGCGCATCCGCGGTAGCGACAATCGCGCAGGCCGCCGCCGCGAGCCACAGCGAGCGGGCGGATAGCAGCGTCATCCTTTGACGCTTCCTATCAGGACGCCTTCGATGTAGTAGCGCTGCAGCGCGAAGAAGAGCGCCAGCACGGGCAGCACCGTCAGCACCGAGCCCGCCATCATCAGCTCGTTGTCCTGCACGTATTCCCGCGACAGGTTCGCGAGCGCGACCGGCAGGGTCTGAACGTCCGCATCCGTCAGCACGATGAGCGGCCACATGAAGTCGTTCCACGTCGCGAGAAACGTGAAGACCGCGAGCGTCACGAGCACGGGCTTCAGGAGCGGCAGCACGATCGAGACGAAGATCCGGGACTCGCTCGCGCCGTCGATGCGCGCGGCCTCGAGCAGCTCGTCGGGCAGCGAGAGCGAGTATTGGCGAACGAGGAAGATGCCGAAGATGCTCGCCATTGCCGGAACGATGACACCGCCATAGGTGTTCACGAGGCCGAGCTGCTTCATCAGCAGGAAGAGCGGGATCATCGCGACCTGCGCCGGGATCACGAGGGCGCCGAGAAGGACCTTGAACAATCGATCGCGCCCCGCAAAGCGCAGCTTCGCGAACGCGTAGCCTGCCATCGAGTTGAACACGAGCGACAGGAGCGTGGCGCCGGTCGCCACCAGCGTGCTGTTGAAGAAGTGACGCCCGATACCCTGCCGCGCGAAGAGCTCGCGATAGTTCGCAAGGGTCGGCGCCTCGGGCAGGAGCGATGGTGGAACGCTCCCGGCCTCGCCCTGTGCCATGAAGGACACGGAGAGCATCCAGAGGAGTGGAAAGAGCGCGAACACCGCGAGCGCGGCGAGCAGTGCATGCACGAGCCAGCTCGTGGGTCGCGCCTTCATGCGACCCGCCGCTCGCGCGCGAGCCGCAGCTGCGCGGCCGTGAAGCCGAAGATCACGAGAAAGAGGAGGAACGCGACGGCCGAAGCGGAACCGAGGTTCCACCACTTGAAGCCCTCTTCGTACATGAAATAGAGGACGCTCACGGTGCTCTGCAGCGGGCCACCTTCGGTCATGACGTAGGGCTCCGCGAAGAGCTGGAAGTAGCCCGCGGTCGTGATGATGCTCACCAGCAGCAGCGTCGGCGCCAGCATCGGTAGGGTGATGCTGCGGAGCTGACGCCAGGCGGAGGCGCCGTCGATCCGGGCCGCCTCGTACAGGTCGGCCGGCACGCTCTGCAGCGCAGCGACGAAGATGATCATGTTGTAGCCGAAGTTCTTCCACACGGCGAGGAGGATGATCGCCGGCATGGCCCAGCGCGGATCGCCGAGCCAGTCGATCGGCTCGATGCCGAGCCGCGCAAGTCCGTCGTTGAGAAGCCCGTAGCGCGTGTGGAAGAGATAGCGCCAGACGACGGCCACGGCGACGAGCGTCGTGACGACCGGCGCGAACAGCGCAGTGCGATAGAAGGCCTTGAAGCGGGCGAGCCGCGAGTCGAGAAGCAGAGCGGCGCCGAGCGAGACGGCAATCGAGAGCGGCACGCCCACGAGCACGAAATAAAAGGTGTTGCCGAGGGACTTCCAGAAGAGCGGGCGTGCGAGGAGCTGCGCGTAATTCTCGAGGCCGACGAAGCGCAGATTGCGCGGGTCGGCGAGCGCGTAGAGATCGAAATCCGTGAGGCTCACGGCGAGCGCGCCGAGCACCGGCAGGAAGAAAAAGACGCCGATCACGAGCAGCGCCGGGGCGACGAACCACCACGCGGCCGCACGCCTCACACGAGCGCTCCGCGCTCGAGCATCCAGCGGCGTTTCTCGAGAACGCGGTCGACGCGCGCATCGAGGAGCTCGACTGCCGCGTCGATGCTGAGCCCTCCGTCCACGGCGCGCTCGGCGACGAGACGCATCTCGTCCATGATGCGCTCCCACTCGGCCACCTTCGGGACGGGCTTCGCGCGTTCGAGTTGCTGCCGGAATGCACGGGCGTAAGCGTCGGAGGCGAGCTGCGAGCCGTCCCACACCGAACGCCGCGGAGGCGGATTGCCCGTGATTCCGTGAAAGCGCGCCTGCACCGATCTCTGCGACAGGTGTTCGATCAGCTGCCATGCGGCCTGCTTGCGGTGCGAGGCGCGACAGATGACGAGGCTCGAGCCGCCGGCGCTCGATGCGCCGGGCCCGTCCGGGCCGGGAAGCGGCGCCGTCATCCAGGCGTCCTGAAGCTCCGCCGGCAAGCGACGCCTGAATTCGCGAATGTTCCAGGGACCCGAAATGTAAAAGCTGAAGTAGCCGCGGCCGAACTCGTGCCAGACGTTGGAGATCTCCGTGTTCGTCACCGCCGGGGCCCAGTCCTGCCGAAACATCTCCACGTAGAAACGCAGCGTGCGGCGGAAACTTTCGCTGCGGAAGTTGCCCCAGCGGCCGTTGTCGCGCAGGAGCGGCTCCTCGTGCTGCAGAGCGAGCGCGAGCAGCGGCTCGAACTCATTCAGCGGCAGCAGCACGGCATAGCGCCGCGGGCCCACGAGCCGTTTCACGGCGGCGAGCATCTGCGACCATTCCGCCCAGGTCTTCGGCGGCGCATCGTATCCTGCCTCCGCGAGCAGGTCGCGGCGATAGAAGAGGAGTCGCGTGTCGACGTACCACGGGATGCCGTATAGCGAGCCGCCCACGACGTTCGTATCCCAGATACCGGGAAAATAATCCTCGCGTCGGATCTCGGCGGACGCGGCCAGCAACGGGTCGAGCGGCTCGAGTGCGCCGAGCGCGACGAGCTCGGGGATCCAGGTATTACCGAGCTGACAGACATCCGGCAGCGCATCGCCGGCGAAGGCCGTCAGCAGCTTTTGATGGGCCGCGGTCCACGCCAGTTGCTGCACGTCGATCGGAATGTCCGGGAGGAGATCGGTGACGACCTCCGCCTCGCGTCCCATGGCCCAGAACTCCACGGTCTCACCGCGCGAAGAGGAGCGGCAGGCGCTCGCGAGCGGCAATGTCGCGCCGGCCGCGAGAAAGGTGCGCCGGCTGATCGGTGCCGTGCGCACGCTCACTGCTCGAGCCAGCCGCCCGTGAATCCCGCGCGCTGCAAGCCGCGGCGGATGTGGGGGTTCGTGCGCATCACGCGCCAGATGAGGCCGCTGCGGTGATTCTCGATCATCGCGAGAATGATGCCCTGATCGATCCCGAGATAGTCGCCGGCCACCCAGCCGATCCCCGGGATGCGTCGTCCGTTCTGCAGCGGAACGTCGTAGTCGAAGCTCGGATTGAACGAGCCGAGGAAGCCGTACGTGGAGTAGACGTGCTGGCCGTATCGACCGTGGATCTCGCGCAGCGCCGGCAGCGCGATCTCGGGCGCGAAGGGCAGCGAGCCGGCGGCGGCGCTCGGGGCGATCGTGCCATCGTCGAAGCTGTAGCCGAGCCCTGCGCCGCGCGCGGAATACGTGCGGAAGACACGCCGCTCGCCCGCGTAGTCGAGCTGGACGTCGGCGGGGCCGTCGCACGCGGTGAGTCCCCAGATGTTCCCGCTGTAGCCCTTCCAGCGCATCGGGTTCGCTGCCGCGTACGCACGCTGGGCGTAGGTGGCGCGCCGCGAGTTCTCGAAGTAATCGATCCCGCGCGTGCGCATGTACGCGTCCTGGATGCCGCGAAAGTCGATCCATGCGTGGCTGTAGTGATGGCCGAACAGCGGCGCGAAGCCGAGATGCGTCTGGCCATAGAAGGCGCCCCAGGTGCGATCGTAGGTGCGCGTCCATTCCGTCCACGCGTCGGGTTCGACCGGGAAGGTGGGCGAGGCGAGCGCGAGCACGTACAACAGCATCGCCTCGTTGTAGCCGCGCCAGTCGTGCTCGATGAAACCATTCTCGGGCCGCCAGCCCATCGAAACCGCAGGCGGCCGCGCCTGCACCCAACGCCAGTCGACACGCGCGTAGATCTCGTCGGCGAGCGCGCGGATGGCCGCTTCGTCCGGATGATCCTGATCGAAGTACGACTGACAAAAGAGCGCTCCGGCGAGGAACAGCGCCGTGTCGATGGTCGAGAGCTCGATGTTCTCGAAGCGGTGGCCACTCGACATGTCGAGGAAGTGGTAGAAGAAGCCGCGATGCCCCGTGACGCCGCTCGCCGTGGGTCCCTGGGGCGCGTCGCGCAGAAATCGCAGCGTCGTGAGCACTCGTGCGCGCGCTTCGCCGCGCGTGACATAGCCGCGCTCGACGCCGATCGGATACGCGGTGAGGCCGAAGCCGACCGCGGCGATGCTCGAGAACGACGGCGTCGGGTAGCGATCCGGGACCAGGCCATTCGCTGTGTTCGTCGTGTCCCAGAAGAACCTGAACGTGCGCTCTTCGAGGTCCTCCAGAAAATCCGTTGCTTCAGTCGACGGCGGCGCGCTCTGGCACGACGCCAGGCCCGTGAGGCCCAGCGCCGCGACCAGAGCTAGCGATATCCGCACAATCCTAGAAGCTCGCGCGGAAACTGATCTTCAGCGTCCGCATCAGGCCGGCGATGCTGTTCGGAGTGCCGGTGTTCGGGTTGTCCCCGCCATACTCGTTCGGAGAGAAACTGCCCGGGCCGCCGACCCACCCGTCGTATCCGCCGTAATTGCTGTAGTTGAGAGCGTTGAGAACATCCGCCCGGACCGTGAACCTGGCGGCGAATAGCTCGAAGTCCTTGGACAGGGCGATGTCCAACTGCTTGAACGTCGAGCCGTCGCCTTCCCGGTAGACGCACTGATTGAAACCGAGCGAGCAGTCGGTGAGCTGATAGGGCAAGCCCGAGCCCAGCGTGCCCTTTCCGGACAGCATGATGCCCCAGGGCAGCTTGTTCGTCAGTCCCGCGACGACGAGCCGGTGTTCCTCGACATCGACCGAAGGATTGAAACCCTCCTGGCCCGGCTTGCCGTGGGTCCAGTTGAAGATGTCCTGATTCCAGTTGCGATGCGTGGTCTCGCCATCGCTGTACGTGTAGGTCGCGATGAGGCCCCAGCCCGTGCTCCTCGAGAACGGCACCTCGCCCTGCAGATAGAGCGAGCTCGTCCTCGTTTCCGTGACGAAATCGCCGAGCACGAGGCTGCCGAAGCCGATCGGCCCGCCCCAGAGCGGATCGATCGGGCTCTGCTGGCCAAAGCCGCCGTTCGGGTCGCGGTTGCCGTGGAACCAGTTGAACTGGTTGTGGCCGCGCCCATGGATCGCGCCCACTTCGGTGTTCCAGGGACCGAATCCCTGCCGCACGCCGAGGCTGAACTGATCGGTGTACGGCAATTCGTGATCGTTCTTGATCAGCCAGATTTCCCCGCCGGGCTGCAGATTCTTCTGCAGCTCATCGAGCGCGTGGTTGGCCATCGTTCGGTCGTACGCGCGGCCCGCGCCGCCGAACAGCACGGTGTTCTTGTTTCCGCTCAAGTCGTAGGAAAAGCCCAGGCGCGGCTGAAAGGCTTCCTTGAACGCCTTGCGGCTCGAGCCGTCGGCGATGTACTCGGAGATGTTCACGCCCCCCAGGGCGAGCGACTGGTCGTACGTCTGACCCGGGGGCGGGGTGATCCCGGCGCGCGGCCCGTCGAGCGCGAACAGCGCCGTGACACGTTCGGCCGGCGTCACGTAATCGTCGTTCAACAGATTGGTCTCGTAATCCCAGCGTAATCCGAGATTGAGCTCGAGCCGGTCGGTGATCCGCCAGTCATCCTGTAAGTAGATGCCGAACTGTTCGTCGTCGAACGAGGCGCCGGCCGGGATCAGCACGGGGTCCGTGCGAATGACGGAGGTGTTGCCCGTCACGTTGTCGATGAGCAGCTCGGTCACGGGCACGCTGCGCGCCGTGCCCGAGAGATCGAAACTCAGGAAGTTGACCTTGATGCCGCCCTTGAAGGTGTGATTCTCGCGTCCGGAGAAGGTCAGGTCTTCCTGGATGTAATACCCGCTTTGCTCCCGGAACTGCGCGTCGGGCGAGCCGCCGGTCCAGATGACGGATCGCACGTTGTTGGCCATGTTGCTCGGCGAGATGAAGTACTTGGTGAGCGCCTCCGAGCTGTTGGAGTGCGGATTCCACGTGGCTTCCTGGTAGCCGGCGCGCGCCTCGTTCAACCAGATGTCCGATCGCCACTCGTGCTTGATGTCGAAGCGGGTTTCATCGTTGGTGCGATCCTTCGTGTTCTCCTCCACGCTCAGGAGCTTATCCTCGGGGACGAAGTCGCTCTCGTCGCGCATGCGCGCCGTGAATTCAACGCTCTGGCTGCCAGTCAACTGCGCGTCGATCTTCGCGAGCATCAGGTCCTCGTTGAAGTCCGTAGCCTGGCTGCCCTGCAGGGCCATGAGCCCGGTACGACGCCGGCATTCGGCAGGAGGTTGGCGTTCTGCAGCACGACCTGACGCGGCTCTTCGATCCGCTTGCCCTCGTACGCGACGAAGAAATGCACCCGGTCCTTCGCGATCGGTCCGCCCACCGTCAGTCCGAACTGATCCTGCGAAAATTCGGGGCGCGGCTGGCCGAGCGCCTCGGCCTCCTTCTCGAACGGGCTCTCGGCTACCCACGCGTCGTCGATGCGATCCCAGAACGTGTCGACTTCGAGCTCGTTGCTGCCGGATCGGGTGACCGCGGTGATCGCCACGCTGCTCACCTGATCGAATTCCGCTTTGTAGTTCTGCGAGATCACTTTGTATTCGGCGACGCCCGACTGCGGGAACGGGTTGCCACGGCTCGAATCCATGCCGCTGATGCCGCCTTTCAGGATGTAGTTCTTCTGGCTCACGCCGTCGATGAAGACGTTGACGTTGTCCGGCGTCTGCGCACCGCCCTGCACCTTGACCTGCCCGTTGGTGGCTACGTTGAAGCGCACGCCGGGCGCAAGATCCGCGAACGCAAGGAAGTTGCGCGAGGTCTGCGGCAGAGTCTCGATCAGCTCTCGCGGCACGTTGGTCGCGACTTCCGACGAGAGGACATCCTTGCGATAGGTCGAGCCGACGATGGTCACTTCTTCGAGCGCGACGCCTGGCGCGGCGGCGCCGCCGATCGCGAAATCGACGGACGCCCGCTCGCCGACCGCGAGGGTGATCACCTCGCTCTTCAGCTCACCGCCCGCGACGCGGATCTCGTAACGCCCCGGCGCGACACCGGTGAGCACGTAGCTGCCGTCCGCCCTGGTGGCCGTCCTGTAAGTGAAGCCGGTGTCGGCATTCGTGGCGATGACTTCGACGCCGGCCTTGGCCGGTTCATCGCCCGCGCTGACGCGTCCGGCAAGTGTCGCCGTGCTCAGCTGGGCAAACGCGGGCATGATCATCATGGCCGCGATGAGGCCCGCCAACAGACGTGTGGTTCTCATGGCATTTCCCCGATGGCGTTGTGTGAGTACTTCGTGCGGCCACCGCACGAAGCGCGAATTACGAGCTCGGTGGGCAGCGTTGCCGCGAAACGGCCACGTGCAGTCGAGCCTTCGATCGAAAGGTTGAGCGCGTCGAGTGCACGGCGCCCCATGTCGGCAATGTCGACGTGAACCGTCGTAAGGGGCGGCGTGACGAAGCGCGCGATCGGAATGTCATCGAAGCCGGCAAGCGCGATCTCGCCCGGCACGCCGACGCCGGCCTCCGTCAGCGCGAAGAGGCACCCGATCGCCATCATGTCGTTGGCGGCGAAGATCGCATCGGGCCGCTGCGAGCGAGCCAGCAGTCGTTTGCCCGCGGCGTAGCCCGACTCTTCGCTGAAATCTCCGGCCTCGACGAGCGCGTCGAGCCGCGGGCGCTGCTTCGCGAGCGCGGCGCGGTAACCGCGCAGGCGCTCCTGCGCGTCGAAATTGTCGGCAGGGCCGCCGACATGGGCGATGCAGCGGTAACCCAGCGCCGAGAGGTGCGAAGCCATCGCGAGGGCGCCGCCGTAGTTGTCGATGGCGAACGCCGGGAATTCGGACGAGCGCGCGTTCATGAGAACGACGGGTGCGCGCGTGCGCGCCATGCTCAGGAAGTTTGATTCGAGGTACGGCGACAGGACGAGCAGGCCGTCGACCCGACCTGCCATGGCCCGGATCGCGGCCGCGGCCTCCGCGGCATCGCCGTGTGAGCCGGTGACGAGCAAGTGAAGCCCGCGGCTGCGTGCCGCGGCGTCGATTCCACGCAGGAGCTCGGAGAAGAATTCACCGTAGATGTCCGGCAGCAGTACCCCGATCGTCTGGGTGCGCCGCGTGCTGAGGCTGCGCGCCGCAGCGTGCGGCGTGTAGTGGAGTTTTTCCGCAACACGCTGGACGCGCGCGCGGGTCGCGTCGGTGACGGCACCCGCACCATTGAGCGCCCGCGAGACGGTGGCGACCGAAACCTTCGCCCGCCGCGCTACGTCCCGGATCGTGACGGTCGTGGAAGTCTCCTCCGCAAAGCTCGTTCGTAAACGGTTACGTGCCCATGAAACCGTTTTCTTCTGCTTGGCCCGGAGTTTAGTTTCGCGGCTATGAAGCTGTCAAACCGGTCGCACGGCGCGCCCGGCGGGCGCGCGCCCGCCGGCGTGCGCTCAGCGCGCGTCGCACGGGATCATTGGCCGCATCCGCTCGCCCCGGTTGACCGCCCGTGTGCGCGTGCAGCAGCATCGCGCGCAAGAGAGCGCGGGGGGCAATTTCGCGTGGAGCGAGAGGCGGATCTGGCGGCGATGTTGCATTGCCCGCGCTGCGCGCGCGGCCGGCTTGCGCTGCAGCGCGCCGGCTGGATCTGCGAGAGTTGCAGTGCAGGCTTCCCGGTCATCGGCGGGGTGCCGTGGCTCTTCGCAGAGCCTCAGGCTGCTCTGGCCGAGTGGCGCGGCCGGCTCACCTTCCTGCTTCTGGAGAGTGAACGCGAGGCGCGCGCTTTCCGCGCCGAGCTCGCGACGGCGCCGTCGTCTTCTCTCACGCGCAGTCGCCTCGAGATGCTCGCTGCCGCTCACGAGGATCATGCGCGGCGGTTGAAACTGCTGCTCGCGCCGCTCGGCACCGGCGATTCGCAGATCTCGTACGAGTCGCATCTCGCGCTGCGCACGCGGTTGCCGCTCGATCAGGGCCTCACGAACTATTACCAGAACGTGCATCGCGACTGGGCCTGGGGCGATGCCGAGAACGCCGCATCGCTCGAGGCGGTCCGTGCCGTGGCCGGAGCAAGTCACGATTGGGGTCGCACGCTCGTGCTGGGCGCAGGCGCGGGGCGTCTCGCGTACGACATTCACATGCAGTGCGGCCCGGCGCTCACCGTCGCCACCGATTTCAATCCACTCCTCTTATTCATCGCGCGCCAGGTGATGCACGGCGGAGCCGTCGAGCTGTACGAGTTTCCGATCGCACCGCGCACGCTCGCGGACCACGCCGTCCTGCGTATGCTTCAGGCGCCTGCCCCGGTGGGCGACGGCTTCTCTCTCGTCGCCGCAGACGCGCTCCGCGCGCCATTCGCCGAAGGGGTATTCCACACCATCGTCACGCCGTGGTTCATCGATATCATCGACGAGCCGCTCGGCCGCTTCGCCGCGCGCGTGAACCGCTGGCTCGCGCCCGGCGGCGTGTGGCTCAACTTCGGCTCTCTCGCTTTTTCGCACGGTGAGCGTGCTCAGCGGCTCAGCCTCGAAGAAGCTCTCGAGGTCGTATCGGGCGCCGGCTTCGGGCCCGCGGGGCAACAGGAGACGACCATTCCCTACATGCAGTCGCCCGCGAGCCGGCATGCGCGCCTCGAAACCGTACTCGCCTGGCGAGCTGTGAAACAGCACGAGGTCCTGCGTGCCGACGAGCACAGCCGGCTGCCGGAATGGCTGCTGCGATCCGACCTTCCGGTGCCGCTGTCGCAGGATTTTCAGCTGCAGTCATTCTCGACCCGAATCCACGCGTTCCTCATGTCGCTCATCGACGGCAAGCGCACCGTGCACGACATGGCGCGCACGCTCGTGGAGCAGCGCGTCATGAGTGCCGAGGAGGCCGAGCCGGCGGTACGCGACTTCCTTGCGCGCATGCACGCCGACGCGCGTACGCGCGGGGGCTACTGACCCATGGCACGCGATCTCATCGTCCGGCACTTCCGCCAGATCGTGTTCTGGCCGCTGCAGCTCATGCCGCTGCGTCCCGGCGAGCAGGTGCAGCGCCACTGGGAGGCGCTGGAAAAAACGCCGCTCGGCAATCCCTGGCGCGAGGTCGTCGACAAGTTCTGCGCAGACCCGGCCGAGTTCCAGGAGCGCCACTACAAGGAGTTCGTGACGTTCCTGCCTTACGTGCAGCGCTTTCTGTACGGTGCCAGCGTCGGTCAGGAAGCCTCACGGCGGGATGAGGAGCCGAGCCTGCACGTGTACAGGCGCGACGATGTGAAGCGCATTCGCATCGTCTTCGAGGAGAGTGGCCCGGCGACCGAGCTCGACGTGGAACACGTCGAGCTCTACTTCTTTCTCGACGCCGATATCGCGATCCTCACCTTCGAGCTGCATGCGAGCGACATTCCGCTCGACGTCGCGCAGGAGACGCTGTTCCGGTTCGGCCGGGCATACCCTGCGTACTGGGACCAGAGCGGGCAGGGCGGCAACTGCCCGCGGCTCGTCGAGTGGCTCGACCGGGAAGGACGCGTGCTCGCCGCGTCGGACTACGCCGCGCGCTCGAAATATCTGTCGTTCGTCGCGCGCTACCGCGCACCCTGCATCGCGCATCACTGGGAGCACCTGCTCCTGCCGCTTGCTCTCGAGTATCCGGGGCAGACGGGCGCGCTGCGTTTCCGGCAGCTCGAGTATTCCCGCATGCCGTTCATGGCCTACATCGCCGTGGATGATCCGACCGAGCTCACTCGCGCCGACTTCGTGCGCTTCGCGCTCGTGACGCGTCCCGGGGAGCCGGGTGCGCTGCCGTACTCGGACAGCACCCTCGCGGACTTCGAGCGCGAGTACTGCGACGATCGCTTCTGGGGCCGCACGGGCGAGCGTTTCTCGGGCGACACGCGCTTCGTCGTCTCGGGACAGACCTTCGTCACGGTGGGCCGGCACGACGATGTGTTCTTCGGGGGCGCGGTCACGGGACTCCTTGGTCAGTTCCGTCATCAGTACTTCCTGCTGTTCCTCATCGCGCACTTTCATAAGGCGGCGCTCATCTCCATGTCCGATGAGCTCGCGGTGGCGATGAACCGCCTCGCCGTCGGCGACACCGAGTCGGTGAAGGGATTCAAGCGCACGATCCGCCAGATGATGGAGGTCTTTCTGCGGTTCACGCACCGCTACTGGTTCCACGAGGTCTCCAACCAGAACCTGGCGCGCAGCGTGTTCGGCCGCCTGTGCAGGCACCTCGGCAGCGACGAGCTCTACCAGGAAGTGCGGAACGAGGTGGTGGACATGAACAGCTACCTCGACTCGGACAGTGCGCGTCGCCAGGCGAACACGCTGCTGCGGCTGACCGTCGTCACGATCCTCGGGCTCATCGGCACCGTGGCCTCCGGGCTTCTCGGCATGAACATCCTGGCCGAGGCGCATCGCAGCATGGGAGTGAAGCTGATCCTCTTCCTCGTGGTGCTCGCGGGCACGTTCATACTCACGATTGCCACCGTCGCGCAATCGAAGCGCCTGGCCGATTTCCTCGACACCGTTTCCGACGATCGGGTGGGCTGGAAGGCCAAGTTTCGGGCCGTTCGCGAGCGGTGGCGCCGGCGGCCGGCGAAACCCGCCGCGCGGCCGCGTCCGCTCGACAGTTGACCGAAATGCGACGACCGGAAGATCAGATGCGACGGGCGATCCTTCCGCCGGATGGTCTGATTGCACTGCGTGCGGTACGCTCGGACTCATGAACGCGGGTCTCGGGCGGCGCCGACGTTTTGCTTTGGGCGGAGTGACACTCGCCCTGGCTGCGTGGGCCGGCGCCCCGTGGGTGTTCTGCAGCGAGACGTGGGCTCGTCCCGCCGAGTCTCAGTGCACGGGCGAGCCGAGCCCGGCATCGGGCGCAAAACCACGTTCGCTGCGCGAGTCGGCACCGCCGCTCGCGCCGTTCTTCGTCTGAGCGCTCTCAGCGCCGCGCCGGCTGGATGAGCATCCGGTCGAGCCGCAGATCCCTCGTCGTCCGGAACTGGGGAATGCCGATCACCATGCGCTCGTGCCCGGCTGCGGGCTCGCTTCGATAGGTTCCGAACAGCCTGTCCCACCAGGGCAGGTTGAACCCGAAGTTGCTGTCCGTCTCGCGCCGCTCGATGGAGTGGTGCACCCGGTGCATCTCCGGCGTGACGACGATCCGGCGCAGCAGCGCATCAAGCCGCCGCGGCAGGCGCACGTTGCCGTGGTTGAACATCGAGGTTGCATTCAACAGCACCTCGAACAGCAGCACACCGATCGGCTGCGCGCCGAGCGCCGCGATCATCCCGAGCTTGATCAGCATCGACAGCACGATCTCCGCGGGATGGAAGCGCACACCCGTCGTGACGTCGAGCTCGAGGTCCGCGTGATGCATCCGGTGCAGGCGCCAGAGCACCGGCACGTGATGGAACAGCACGTGCTGCGCGTAGATCGCGAGATCGAGGACGAGCACCGTGACGACGATCTCGACCCAGAGTGCAAGCTCGATGTGTGCAAGCAGCCCCCACTCCCGGGTTTCGGCGACCAAGGCGAATCCGACGGCCGCGGTCGGAAAGAGCAGGCGAACGAGGAGCGTATCGATCGCCAGGATGCCGAGGTTGCCCGGCCAGCGCACGCGGCGGCCGATGCTCTGCGGGCGACGCGGCGCGGCGAGCTCCCAGATCGCCACGAGTGCGAAGACGACCGCGAAGCTTGCGAGCCGAATCCATGGTTCAGCGGACATGTTCATCTGGAACGATTATTGCTTTCCATCCCCGGGTTGACGCTGCGGGAGGAGTTGAATGTACCCGAGGGCGCGCTTCCTTCGTGAGAGCGACCTTCGGTTGACGCTCGATAGCTCGGCCTTGCTCGCGATCGTCGGCTGGGCATGTCTGGCGGCGGCCGCATTTGCGCTGCTCGCGCGCTACTCGTTCGTCGACCAGGTCACGATGCTCGCCGGCAAGGTGCTGAGTCCCGATGGCATCATTACCGAGGCCGGCGTGGCGCGCATGGCGCGAGCCCTCGCGGGACTCGCGCTCGTCGCATCGGCTGGCGGCCTGTTCTGTCTGCTCGCCTCGAATCCCACACGGCGCGCGGGTCTCATGGATGCGTTGCAGCGGGATCGGCTGAGCGAGAACGCACCGCCGACATCGCCGCGGCTCACGCTCTTCGTGTCACTCGCCTTTGGCGGTGCGATTTTCGTGCTCTGGATGCTGAGAACGTCGTTCGAAACGCGATGGCTATTCGCGAAAGAGGCTGCGCTGGAGAACGCATCGTTCGTGCTGCTCATGATCTCGTCGGTGCTGTGTACCATCGCCGCGCGGCGGCGGAACGTGGACGGCCCGGTCGGTCGGCGCATCGCCCTGATGTACTTTCTGGCTGCAGTGGGGTTGTTCCTGGTCGCAATGGAGGAGATCAGCTGGGGCCAGGTGTGGTTCGGCTTCAGCACACCTGCCGACTGGGCCTCGTTGAACTACCAGCATGAAACGACCCTCCACAACCTTTTGGCAAAGGAACTCCTCACGCGCGGGACACAGTTCGGATCGCTCGGCTTCGCTGCAGCTGTCATCGCTTCGTGGTTCGTCGTTGCAAAGACCCGCTCACCGTTTCTGCTGGCGGTGCTGCCGCACCCGGCGCTCGTACCGCTGGCGGTGCTCGTTGCGTTTGCCGGCGTCTGGGTGCATCCGGAAATTGCAGAATTCCTGATTGCGGTGTTCGCACTCCTGTACAGCTACCGGGTCTGGCGCCCTGCCGGCATGCGGAGCTCCCGATAAGCTGCTGCAGCCTGGCGTCGCTTCTGGAACACTGGGCGCGCGGATCTGTTACCGCCGGAGAGAATGCATGCGAGTTCTGCAGATTGGGGGCGCGGTCCTTATTGCGGTGGGGCTTTTCATACTGATCAAGGGACCCACCTATACGCGCGAGGAGAGCGTATTGAAGTTCGGTGATCTCGAAGCGAAGGTGCAGCACGAACGCAGCGTCCCGGAATGGATCGGCGGCGCGGCGCTCGGCGCGGGTCTTGTGCTCGTCGTCGTCGGGCTCAGAAAACGCTGAAAAGGCCGTACACGCGATACGTCGGCGCAGCTCTAGCGCCGTGGCGGGCCGACGGTCTTGAAGATGTCGATCACGCCGACGAGCTCCAGGATCAGGAGCACGAGGAACACGACTCCGATGACGCCGAGCGCATCGCCGCCGGTCGGTGCGCTTTCGAGGCGCTCGGCAAACGAGGCGAGCTCCGCATCCGTGAGGGCCGCAAGGCGCGCGTCGACGGCCCCGCGTTCAACACCCAGCTTGGCGAGGCGCGCCCGCAGTTCATCCTGCTGCAGCACGCGGTCGATGCGCTGCAACGATTCGCCGCGCGCATGCGAGGCCAGCACGGTCTGCGTGTCGATTATCGCCGCCCGCGTAGTCCGAGGCAGGCCGCCGGCGATCAGTAGCAGAGAAACCAGCGCGACCGCGGCCTGTTTCGATCGAAGGTGCATCATCTGAACTCTCCTCCCCGGTCGACCAGCGGAATATCGCGCTCGAATCG
>JBQTHP010000191.1:0-6001 GCA_052389755.1 Gammaproteobacteria bacterium | reverse complement strand
GCCCAGCGGCGCATGGGCATCCGCACGGTACTCGCTCCACTCACCGAAGCCGCTGCCACCGTCGAGCTCGCCGGTCGCGTAGGCATGGATCCGAACGCCGGCGGTCGCGTGCAGCCGACGCACGGCGGGCGCATCGAGCCGGGGCCGAAGGGCCTGCCGGTGCCGGGACAGACGGCGCGGCAGGGAGAGATCCTGGCGTATGTCCGTCACCACAGCGACCCGTTCACGCGCGCCCTGCAGCAGTCGCAGCTCGCGGAGCTCGAGGCCGCCGAGCACATCGCAGCCGATCGGTTGCGTCGTCTCGAGTCGCTCGAGGGTTCGGTCGCAGGCAAGGACCTCGATGCGGCGCGCGCCGAAGCGACCGGCTATCGCGGGCGGGTACAGGCGATCCGCGCCAGTCTCGACGCGCGTCAGCCGCTGCTTGCGCCGATAACCGGCGTGATCGCGAGTGCCCAGGCCGTGAGCGGCCAGGTGGTCGAAGAGCGCGACGTGCTCTTCGAGATCGTCGATCCCGGCGCATGGGTGGTCGATGCGACGACCGCGGACGTCAGCATTGCAGCACGCATCGGTCCGGCGCGTGTGCTCGGCGTCCCGGGTCTTGAGCTCGAGCTCGTGGGCGCGGGTCGCAGTCTGCGCGATGGTGTACTGCCGCTCACGTTCAGAACGCGCCCGAATGACGCGGGACAGCCGCCGCCGCTTGCCATCGGCCAGTCCGTCACCGTGATCGCGACGCTGACCGAGAAAAGCCAGGGTATGAGGCTGCCTGCTTCGTCCATCGTGCGCAGCGCGGTGAACGAGCCCGTCGTGTGGATCAAGACCGGTGCCGAGCGCTATCTGCCGCAGCCCATCCAATATCGTCCGCTCGACACCGAGACCGTCCTCGTCACGAAGGGACTCGGCCCCGACAACCGCGTCGTCGTCGAGGGCGCCTCGCTCATCGCCCAGATCCGCTGACGAGGTCCGACGTGTTCGACTGGATCGTTCGCCACAGCCTCTCGCAGCGCCTCTTCGTGCTGGCCGTAGCCGCGGTCCTGCTCGGCTACGGCGCGCTCAACGCCAGCCGCACACCGGTCGACGTCTTTCCGGACCTGAACAAGCCCATCGTCACGATTCTCACCGAGGCAGGCGGCATGGCCCCTGAGGAGGTCGAGCTGCTCGTGACGATCCCGATCGAGCAGGCGTTGAACGGCATGCCGGGCGTGCGGCGCGTGCGCTCCACCTCGGGCGTGGGACTCTCGATCCTCTACGCCGAGTTCGATTGGGGTACGGATATCTATCGCAACAGGCAGCTCGTCGCAGAGCGCCTGACGCTGGTGCGCGAGCAGCTGCCTGCCGGCATCACGCCGACGATGGGGCCGGTCTCCTCGATCATGGGCGAGATCATGCTGATCGCCGTGCCTCTCGCGGCCGGGGGCGGCGCGGCGACGGCGACGCCGATGCAGGCGCGCGAATACGCCGATTTCGTGCTGCGGCCGCGGATTCTCGCGAGTCCCGGCGTGTCGCAGGTGATCCCGATCGGCGGCGAGGTGCGCGAGCTGCGCGTCGAGCCCGACACGATGCGCATGGCGCAGCTCGGCGTCACGCTCACGCAGATCGAGGATTCGCTGCGCGACTTCGCGAGCAACGCGGGCGGCGGCTTCATCGATCTGAACGGCCGCGAATATCTCATCCGGCACATCGGCCGCACGAAGCGCGTGGAGGATCTGCGCGGTCTTGCGGTCGCCTGGACCGGCGGTCGACCGGTCCTGCTGTCCCAGGTCGCGAGCGTCGCGTTCGCCCCGGCGTTCAAGCGGGGCGACGCCGGCTACCAGGGTCAGCCCGCGGTGGTCGTCAGCGTGCAGAAACAGCCGGCTGCCGACACCGTGCAGCTGACACAGGAGATCGAGCGGGCCCTCGAAGAGTTGGGTCCCGGTCTGCCGCCCGGATTTGCCGCCCCGCGTGCTCTCTTCCGCCAGGCCGATTTCATCGAGCGTTCGGTCACGAACGTCGCCCACGCGTTGCGCGACGGCGCCATCATGGTGGCGATCGTGCTGTTCGCGTTCCTGCTGTCGGTGCGCACGACCGTCATCTCGCTGCTCGCCATTCCGCTGTCGCTCGGCATGGCGGCCGTCGTCTTCAAGTGGCTGGGGCAGTCGATCAACGTGATGACCCTCGGCGGTCTCGCCATCGCGATCGGCGAGCTGGTCGACGATGCGGTGGTCGACGTGGAAAACATCCTGCGGCGGCTCAAGCAGAACCGCTCCGCGCCGCGGCCGAAACCGGTGCTCACGGTGGTGCGTGACGCGAGCGTCGAGGTGCGCTCCGGCATCGTGTACGCGACCGTCATCGTCGTGCTCGTGTTCGTGCCGCTGTTCGCGCTTCCGGGCATCGAAGGGCGGCTGTTCGCGCCGCTGGGCATCGCCTACATCGTGTCGATCCTGGCATCGATGCTCGTATCGATGACCGTGACGCCCGTGCTCTGCTACTACCTGCTGCCCGGCATGAAGCGCCTGGACCACGGCGACAGCCCGCTCGTCTCCCGGCTCAAGCGACTCGACGAACGCGTGCTGGGCTGGTCGTTCCGGCACGGTCGCGCGCTCGTGCTCGGCGGCTGCGCGGCCGTCGCGCTCGCAGCCGCGAGCGTGCCGTTCATGCCGCGCGCGTTTCTGCCGGCCTTCAACGAAGGCTCGCTCGTGCTTTCGCTGCTGCTGAATCCGGGTACCTCGCTCGCGGAGGCGAATCGCGTCGGCGCGATCGCCGAGCGGCTGATCGCCGAAGTGCCGGAGGTCGTACAGGTCGGGCGCAGGACGGGGCGCGCGGAGCTCGACGAACATGCCGAAGGCGTGCATTCAGCCGAGATCGACGTGGACCTGCGCCGCTCGGAGCGCTCACGCGAGGAGATCATGGCGGCGATCCGCGAGAAGCTCGCCGTCCTGCCCGCGGCCATTGCCATCGGCCAGCCCATCTCGCACCGGCTCGATCATCTGCTGTCCGGTGTGCGCGCGCAGATCGCTCTTAAGATCTACGGCGAAGATACCGATGCGCTGCGTGGTATCGCCGAACAGCTGCGGCAACGGCTGTCCGGCATTCGCGGTCTCGTCGACCTGACGGTGGAGAAGCAGGTCCTCATTCCTCAGGTCGCTGTGCGCATCGATCAGCCGCGCGCCGCGCAGGTCGGACTCCCACCCGGCGACGCCGTGCGCACGCTGCAGGCCCTGACGGACGGTGCCCAGATCGCCGAAGTCGCCGACGGCGCGCGTCGCTACGCGCTGGTGCTGCGTCTGCCGGACGTCAAGCGCAGCCCCCAGGACATTGCGGGCACGCTGCTCGATACGCCCGCCGGTCGGCTGCCGGTGTCGGCCATCGCCACCGTCGAAGAAACCGACGGCCCGAATCAGATCGGACGTGAGGACGGCCGGCGCCGCATCATCGTCTACGCCAACACCGACGGCTCGGACATGGGCCGCATCATCGAGGACCTGCGAGGCGCCGTGGCGAGCGTGCAGTTGCCGCAGGGCGCGTTCATCGCGCTCGAAGGCCAGTTTCGCGCGCAGGAGGAGGCGACTCGCCTCATCGTCGTGCTGTCCCTCATCTCGCTGGCTCTGATGTTCCTCGTGCTGTACTCGCGTTATCGCTCGGCCGTGCTCGCGTGCATCATCATGGCGAACATTCCGCTGGCGCTGATCGGCAGCGTGATCGCCATGTGGCTCACCGGGGTGACGCTTTCCGTGGCCTCGATGGTCGGCTTCATCACGCTTGCCGGCATCGCCACGCGCAACGGCATCCTGAAGATCAGCCACTACGTGAATCTCTGCCGCCTCGAAGGCGAACGGTTCGGTCAGCCGATGATCGTGCGCGGCTCGCTCGAGCGCCTGACCCCGGTGTTGATGACGGCGCTGGTGGCAGCATTCGCGCTGACCCCGCTCCTGCTGTCGGCCGACGCGCCCGGCAAGGAGATCCTGCATCCGGTGGCCGTGGTCATCTTCGGCGGTCTCGTCAGCTCGACGCTGCTCGATACCGTGCTCACTCCGGTCCTGTTCTGGCTGGTGGGCCGGCGCCCCACCGAGGCGCTGCTGCAGCCGACCGATGGCGATGCTCGATGGGCAGGTGCCCGCGAAGCGATCTAGGAGGTATGGTCATGATCGGAAGAATCACGATAGCGGCTTCGCTGCTCGCAGCGTTGCTCGCTTCCACGACGCTGCAGGCGCACGGTGATGCAGCGGCGAAACACGGCGGCATCGTCAAGGTGGCGAACGACATCACGTTCGAGCTGGTCGTGAAGCCGGACAGCGCGGAGCTGTACCTGGACGATCACGGCGAGCCGATGTCGACGGAGAACCTGCGCGGCAAGCTCACGGTGCTGAACGGTGGCAGCAAGGCCGATTTCGAGCTGAAGCCGGCGGGCGGCAATCGCCTGGAGGCGGCGGGCGCGCGCATCGCGGCCGGCGCCAAGGTCGTTGCCGCGCTCACGACGGCCGACGGCAAACCTGCGATGACCGTTCGTTTCGCGGTCAAATGACGCGCAGGTGCTGCTCCACGAGCGCGACGAATACGCGGATGCCGATCGGTGTGACGGCATCGTTGAAGTCGTAACAGGGATGGTGCAGCGGCACCTCGCTCTGTCCGCGTCCCTGCCCGAGCCACAGATAAGCACCCTTGCAGGCACGCAGCATGAAAGCAAAGTCTTCGGAGGTGAAAGCAGGCTGGAGTGCAACCTCGGCCCGTGCGACCGTCCCTGCGGCCTCGAGCGATTCCCTTGCAGCTTCCGGGTCGTTGGTCGTCGCCGGGTAACAGCGGCTGTAGCTCACCGTCACGCGAGTGCCGCTCGCCATCGCGACGCCGTCTGCCACCTGGGTGATGGCAGCTTCGATGCGATCCTGCACCGCCGGATCGAACGTCCGCACCGTGCCCACCAGCGTAACCTGCGCCGGAAGCACGTTGTGCGAACTGCCCCCGTTGATCTGCGTCACGGATAAGACGGCCGAAGCTGTCGGTGAAATACGCCGCGCGACGATCGTATTGAGCTGCGTGATCAGGTCGCTTGCCGCCAGAATCGCGTCCGGTGTGTAGTGCGGCATGGCGGCATGCGCGCCAAGCCCTTCGACAGTGATGACGAACTTGTCCGCGGCCGCCATGATCGGACCGGGACGCGTGGCCACGGTGCCTGCCGGTAGCTCGGGCCAGTTATGCAGGGCGAACACACGTTCACAGGGAAAGCGCTCGAACAATCCGTCCTGCACCATCGCGCGTGCGCCGCCCAGCCCTTCCTCGGCAGGTTGGAAGATGAAATTGACGGTGCCATCGAACTGGCGCGTGCGCGTCAGATGCTGTGCTGCCCCCAGCAGCATGGCCACATGTCCATCGTGACCACACCCATGAAATATGCCGGGATGGCGGCTCGCGTAAGGCAGCCCGGTCTGTTCGTGAATCGGCAGCGCATCCATGTCGGCGCGCAGACCGATGGTGCGTGCCGACTGCCCGGCTCGCAGCACAGCAACGAGGCCGGTGCGGCCGATCCCGGTGTGCACTTCGAGATCCAGGGCGCGCAGCGCAGCCGCGATACGCTCCGCCGTTCGATGCTCGGCGAAGCCGGCTTCCGGATGTGCGTGCAAGTCGCGACGAAAAGCGACCAGCGGTTCGATGAGATCGTCGACTTCGATTCGGCCAGGCATGATCTGCATTTTCGAGCGATGCTCCCGGCAGTTTATGCCTTGATATCGGCAACGCTCCACCGATCGAACTGCGATTGGGCAGAAAAAACGGCCATATATGCTGCGACCGGTCTGTTGTAATGCCGCCGCACCCCGCACGCTCATCACTGAAGAGGAAGCGGATGGGCATCGTCGGTTCGATCAACTCAGTGGTCGAGGCGGGGACCTCGCTGGAGACGCTGGCTACGCCCGCGCTCGTCCTCGATCGAGACAAGCTGGATCGCAATATCGAGCGTCTCTCCCAGCGCATGGCCGCTCACGGCGTAGCCTTGCGACCGCATCTCAAGACGGCGAAATCCATCGATGTCGCG
>JBQTHP010000190.1:0-16277 GCA_052389755.1 Gammaproteobacteria bacterium | reverse complement strand
TGTCTGCGGGGCTCGCGGTGATGATCATCGGCATCCCCTTCTTCCTCGCCTTCATCGGCATCGCGCGCGTGATCTCGCTCGGCGAGGGCAGACTGCTCGAGGCGATCACCGGCGAACGCATGCCGCGTCGGCCCGTGCACCCGGGCCCGCCGCAAAAATGGTGGGAGCGCATCGTCGACATGCTGAAGGACGTTCGCACGTGGACGACGCTCGCGTATTTCGTCCTGATGATGCCGCTCGGCATCGCCTACTTCGTCATCGCGATCACGGGCCTGTCGGTCGGCGTCAGCTTCATCGTCGGGCCGTTCATCGAGGCCGTCGGAGCACTCGGCTGGATCCACGTCGACGGCGGGCTCAATCTGGACGGCATGGACGGGTGGGTCGACTCGCCGGTCGGCCTCGTACTCATGTTTTTCGCGGGCATCCTCATTCTCACGCTGCTGATGCACGTCGCGCGGCGGATCGGCCGGTTGCATGCGCGCATGGCGAAGGCGCTGTTGGTCACGGCGCTCTGAAGAGCGCTTCGCAGCCACGCTAGACTTGCGCGCATGCGCCTCGCCGTCTGCGCCCTCTTCGCGATTGTGTGCGTTCCTCTCGAAGCGGCCGAACCGCCTTCGAATGCGACGCCTGCGCCTGGATGCCTCGCGAGCGGCAACGGCTATCTGAGAGCGCGAATCCGCGGGGCGCTGAACCTCGACCTCGACTGGCGCAACGACGATCTCCAGTGCGAGGGCGGCGCGCGCCCGGCGGATCGCGGTATCCGCCTGAGCTTCGCAGGCCCGCTGCAATCGGACGGCCGTCGGCTTCGTCTCGTCTTCGGAATTTCGGCGGCGACGGAAGGGCGCGGCGGGCGAGCACTGCCGACGAACCTCACGGTCATCTTCGAAGGCGAGAAACGTCTCTTCGCGACGCGCGGCGACGACAAGTGCATGGTCGATGAGTTGCGCCAGGAACGGTTCGGAGATCTTTCGGGACGCGAGCGCTCCTACCGGGTCGTCGCGCGCGGGTTCTGCATCGCGCCCGCGACGGCCACCGCCACTGACCGCTCCGAACGCATCGTGGTGTCGAGCTTCGATTTCGCGGGTCGTGTGGTGTACCCCTCACCCTACCCTCTCCCCGCGTCGCGGGGAGAGGGTGCCGCAGGCGGGTGAGGGTGCGCCCGATTCGTCTCGTGCTGTGCGCTGCGTTCGTCGCCGCATGCGCCGCGCGCGCGCAGGTCGGCCCACTCGAGGACCTTGCGAGTTTTCCGCGCGGCCGCCTCGAGATCCAGACGGCCAGTGCGACGCACCGGTTCGACGTCTGGATTGCCGATACGCCCGAGCGGCAGGCACAAGGACTGATGTTCGTTCGCGATCTGCCGCCGGATCGCGGCATGGTTTTCGTTCACGAGCCTCCGCGCACGTCGAGCATGTGGATGAAGAACACCTACATCGAGCTCGACATGCTGTTCGTCGCGCGCGGGCGCATCGTCAAGATCGCGCAGCGGACGCGACCACATTCGCTGGCGACGATTGCCGCGGAAATACCGGTCAGCGCGGTGATCGAAATACGCGGCGGCGAAGTCGAACGGCGCCGTCTTAAGCAAGGCGACCGCGTTCGGTTCGAGAAACCCCAGTAGGCAAATCGCGGTCGAGCTGCGACGTCATCGGCCGCAAGTGGTTCAGCCCCTGTGGCCGAACCGCAGCCGATCGGGCACGCTACCGCGCGTGAAACGCAGCTGTGATTTTCTGAGCGGCGTCGCGGCCTGGGCGTGGATGGCAGGCGCAATGGCCCAGAGCCCTCCGGCCTTGCCCGAGTCTGTGATCGAGTGCGCGACGGAGACCGACTCGTCCCGCCGGCTCGCTTGTTACGATCGTGAGATCGCGCGGTATCGCGAGGTATCACGCTGCAGTACGGGAAAAACCTGGAGGACTGGTCGATGCGCGGGCGCCTCGATGCTCGCCTCGCGCACACGCACGTGATCGACGGGTATCTCATCCCTCTGCCGGGCGCCGACTTCGATCACTTCGCCGGCGAGATCGGCTCGTCGAAGGATCGCGCGAATCTGACGCTCGGCTATGAAATCGGTTCGTTCGACATCACCTGGCGCACGGTCTACCTCGGGGAAGCATCGCTCGACGATCAGTTCCTCGCGGGTTTCGACCTGCCGCGGGATGCAATCGGCATCGGCTCGTACGTGTACAACCACATGCAGGTCGGCTGTAAGCCCGGGAAGTTCGAGATCTTCGCCGGCTCGAACAACGTGTTCGACAAGGCACCGCCACCGATCATCAGCGGGCTGCCGTTCAACGTCACCGGGACCGAGACCGATGCCGGCACCTACGATGCGATCGGTCGGACCTACTACGCGGGTGTGCGAACGAAGTTCTGACCGACCGTCGAGTCCTCGCGGCAGAGAACGCGGCCACTTCGGTGGCCGCGTTTTTTTCGGCTCAAATTGGGTATTCACGCCGCCATGAATGCCACGGCTCCCCTGGCTGTCGGAGTGCGCACAGAGAGCGTCATGCGTTGCGTAATCGCAACGAGAAATGGCGGTACGCTTGATGCATCGCAGCATCTTGCGTTCGCCGCCGCCTTGCGCAGTTTGTCCCCAAAAAACGCCGGTTTGTCCCCTATCGCCGGGGTTGTTTTTATCCTCGGCATCTTCCTGTGTTGTGGCGCCGCTGCTAGTATCCGGCGCACGCAAGCCCGGTCGTCGATCCCCGGTCGTCGTCAGGCTTCTGCTCGAGGGTGTGGTTTCGGCCGCCGGACGGTAGCTCGGCAGCACAACTTATATAAATCGGCTCGACCGATTGCAGGAGGAACCCGAATGATTCGCAACTCAAATGTCGCGCAGGCGGTAAAGCGCGCGCTTTTCATGAGCGCGGTCGCCGCAAGCGTCGGTAGCATGACCGCGCAAGCGCAAGACCAGGAGCAAGACCAGGAAGAGGTTACGACAGTCACCGTGACGGGCACGCGCATCAACGTTCCCGGTGTAGTGTCATCGAGCCCGATCTATTCGGTGGGCGCAGAAGAGATTCAGTTGCAGCAGCAGCCTGAGGTCGAGAAGATCCTGCGCCTGCTTCCGATCACGGCGCCCGACGATGGGCAGAACGTCAATAACGGCACCGACGGCGCCGCCACCATCGATCTCCGTGGTCTCGGTTCCCAGCGGAATCTGATTCTCATCGATGGCAAGCGGGTGACACCGTACAACGTCGACGGTCTGGTCGACACGTCGATGCTTCCGACCGCGCTCATCGAGCGCATCGACATCGTTACCGGCGGCGCCTCCGCCGTGTACGGTTCCGACGCGATTTCCGGCGCCCTGAACTTCATCCTGAAAAAGGATTTTGAGGGCGTCGAGCTGGACACCAACTTCTCCCAGTGGGACGAGCAGGACGGCGAAATTCGCACTGCGTCGCTCACCCTGGGTTCCAACGTGGCCGAAGGCCAGGGCAACGTCGTGCTCAGCGTCAACTGGACCGATCGCGAAGGCGTGCAGCTCGGCGCCCGGCCGCTCGGACAGCTCGGCATCGTGACTGAGACCGGTGGCGGCTTAGCCCAGTTCCAAGCCGGCCAACCACCGACCCCACCGCCCGCCGGCTGCGGCGGGCCGGATTCGGTCGATCAAAGTGGCGGTGGCTCTACGACCACCCTGCCGACTCGCGTAGCGATCGCAGGTGGCCCGGGGCTCGGTCAGTTCCGCGATAACGGCACGCTCGCCGGTAATTGCAGCCGCTTTAACTTCAACCCGTACAACTATTACCAGACCCCGCAAGAGCGTTACGGCGGCATGGTCATAGGACGCTTCCAGGTCAACGAGCACGCCGAGCCCTATGCACGCTTCTCGTTCGGCAGCGTGAACGTGACTCAGCAAGTGGCTCCCTCGGGCGTGTTCGGCACGCCCTTCTGGACGCCGCTGGCGAACGCGTTCCTGACCAGCCAGGCGCAAACCCAGATCATCAACACCGCCAATACGGGACGGGTAGCGGGCACCGTCAACACGGGTGGCGTGTTCCCGAATTGGCGCGACCTGAACGCGAACGGCGTGGTCGATGCGCCGGACGATCTCCTGATCTCCTATCGACGTCGTACGGTCGAATTCGGCCCTAGGGCGACGGCATACGAGAACAACGCCTTTCAGGTCGTGCTCGGTCAAACCGGCGCGGTTGTCGGCGACTGGGATTACGACTTCTCGCTCTCATACGGCGAGTCGGATCGCACGAACCTGTCCACGGGCTACTCGAATGTGGACAACATCGCGGACGCGATCAATGCGGTCAGCACCACGACCTGCCGTGATCCCGCGGCTCAGGATCGGGCGTGCGTGCCTCTCAACCTGTTCGGCGGCTTCGGGGCGATCACCCCGAGCCAGGTGGCGTACTCGAGCGCCTCGGCCCTCGAACAGCAGGCGTACGACCAGACGATCGTAAACGCTTCGGTCACCGGCCCGATCAGCGCGCTGCAGATTCCGTGGGCCTCGAGCCCGCTCGCGGTGAGCTTCGGCGCCGAGTACCGCGAGGAGAAAGGACGAACGATTCCGGATCAGTGCCTGCAGCTTGCTCCGGAGAGCTGTCTCGGCGGTCGCGGCGGCAACACGCTGCCGATTACTGGCGGATATGACGTCAACGAGGTATTCGGCGAGGCAGTTCTGCCGATCGTCGCGGACGTCCCGGGCTTCCAGTCACTCGACCTCGAGCTTGGATATCGGTACTCCGACTACAGTCTGACCGGGACCGACGAGACGTATAAGTACGGTGTCAACTGGCGGCCGGCGCAGCCGCTGTTGGTGCGGGCGATGTTCCAGAAGGCTGCGCGCGCGCCGAACGTCGGCGAGCTCGCGGCGCCGCAGACCACTTCTCTCGATAACGCGAGCGTGGACCCGTGTTCGATCGCCAACGCAGCGAACAATGGTCCTGGTACAACGCTGCGAACGCGCTGCCTCTCGACCGGCATGACCGCTGCACAGGTCGGCACGGTGGAGGACATCGTTTCCGGGCAGATCAACACGTTTGGTGGCACCGACCTGCTGAACCTGCCGAACCCGGAGGCTGCCGATACTCTTACAGTCGGCCTGGTCTGGACACCGGATCTGGGAGACACGATCCGGAACGCGGTGTTCTCGCTCGATTATTACGACATCGATATCGAGGACTATATCGACGAGTTCAGAGCGCAGGAGATCCTCGATGCGTGCTATGTGGCGGGCTTGGCGACCGAGTGCGGCAAGGTCCGTCGCGTCGGCGGCACACTGACGCTGCCGGGGTCCGGCCTTCAGACATTCACCACGAATCTCCAGAACATCCATGCCGAGGGCGTCGAGCTGGGATTCTCCTTCAGAGTCGATACCGAGCGGTTCGGCAGCCTGGGCTTCTCGGGAAACGTGAACAAGTTCCTCACGCATGAACGCCTGAGCTCGGCCTTCGTACCGGTGCTCGACTGCCTGGGCCGCTACGGCACGAGCTGCGAAGGACCGAAGCCCGAGGTCCGCTGGATTCAGCGGACGACTTGGGACTACCGGGACTTCCAGGCTTCGCTCCTCTGGAGACACATCGGCTCGTCAGAGCGAGAAGAAGTCGAGAAGCAGTTCACCTTCCCGCAGTTCCAGAAGATCGACTCGTTCGACTACTTCGATCTGTACGGAAGCTACGAGCTGTTCGGGAAGGTCACGCTGAGCGCGGGCATCTCGAACGTGCTCGATGAGGACCCGCCGGTCGTCGGCAATGAGGCCGCCGACACGAGCTCCAACTCGGGCAACACGTTCCCCAGCCACTACGACACGCTGGGCCAGCTGTACTCGGTCGGAGTGAGCGTGCGCTTCTGATTCAGTTCGCAACTACTTGCGACGGCGGGCTTCGGCCCGCCGTTTTTTTGCGCCCGATCGTTTGATCGCTCCCGCCCGAGGCTCTACGCTCGCCCCATGTCCCCTTCCGTGAGTCAGCTGGTTCAGGCTGCGGGTCAGCTGGCCAGTGCCGGCCGATGGCAGGAAGCCGAGCGCGTCTGGCTGGAGGTTCGAAGGCTCGAGCCTCAGAACCCGAAAGCGCTCTTCAGCCTCGGCGTGCACGCCCTGCAACGGGGCGACCTTGCCGGGGCGCATGATCTGCTCCACGCCGCGCGGGCGGTGGCGCCGACCGATCTCCTTGTTCTCTTGACGCTCAGTACGGCGTGCAGGGAACGCGGTGACAAGGAAGGCGAACGCGAGGCGATCGAGGCGGCGCTTGCCGTCGATCCCTATTTCCTTCCCGCGCTCTTGGCCAAGGCGGGCTGGCTCGAGCGGTTCGGCAGCGCGCCCAGCGCCGCGACCATGTACGCGAACGCGCTCAAGATCGCGCCGCCGGAGCTGCACTGGCCCGCGGAGCTCCGTCCGCAGCTCGAACACGCGCGCGGCGTCGCCGACCGGCATTGCGCCGCCCTCAACGATCATCTGACGAAGAAGCTCGCAGGCCTTCAGTCGAAACTGCCGCCGCACGTCGCAAGCCGCTGGCGCGAAGCCGCGGCCATCATGGCCGGGCGCTCGAAACCTTTCCGGTCGGAATCGAACCAGTTGCACGTGCCGCGGCTGCCGGCGATTCCGTTTTTCGACCGCGCGGAGTTCCCGTTTCTCGCAACTCTCGAGGCGAAAACCGACACCATCCGCGCCGAGCTCATCGCGGCACTCGAAACGGATCGAGATCGCTTCAGTCCCTACATCGCGTACAACCCTGGCGAGCCGGTGAATCAGTGGCGGGAGCTGAATCATTCTTTGCGCTGGAGCGCGTTCCATCTCTGGCGCGGCGGCTCTCCGGTGCAGGAAAACCTCGAACGCTGCCCGGAGACGGCGAAGGCGCTGGCCGTCCTGCCGCTGGTCGAGATCGGCGGCCTATGTCCCAACGCGATGTTTTCCGCTCTCGCGCCGAAGACGCGCATTCCGCCGCACCACGGTGAAACCAATGCGCGCCTGGTGGCGCATCTGCCGCTCGTCGTGCCGGACGGATGTGTGTTCCGTGTGGGTTTCGAGGAGCGCCGCTGGACGGTCGGCGAGGTCCTCGTATTCGACGATACGATCGAGCACGAGGCCCGCAACGACAGCGATGAGCTTCGCGTGGTGTTGATTTTCGATCTGTGGAACCCGCTGCTCGAGCCGGCCGAGCGCGAGATGGTCAAGGCGATGACGGTGGCAGCGCGGGAGTTTCGCGGCTAGGCTGATTTCCGAACAAAAATCCAGGGAGTATGGAATGCGTAACGCATGGATCTTCATCGGTCTCATGGCGGCGTTGGCGCAGGCGGCCGCAGGCGCACCACCGCCAGTCGAAGCGTTCGGCAGGGTTCCGCAAGTCGACAACATCGCGCTGTCGCCCGACGGAAAATTCGTGGCATGGGACGACAACAGCGGGACCCAGCCGATCGTCGTCGTATTCGACCTCGAAGCGAGGAAGCAGAAGGGAAGATTCCCGATCGCCGACTCCAAGCTGCGCAGGCTCCAATGGTCCGACGCTTCGACGCTCCTCGTCGACCTCAGCATGACGCAGACAGTGCGTCTCAACCGCAAGCACACGGCAGAATGGTTCCGGACTCTCGCCGTGGACGTCAGCACCGGCGAAAGCCGCGTGCTGTTGATGGACGACGAAAGCAGCGAGCTCGTCACCGGCGCAACCCTGTTGGCTGCGCGTACCTCGCGGCCACACACCGTAATGATGGCGAAGTGGACCTTCGATGTGACGGAGCACCGGTCCGCCGCCGGCACCCGCCTTGCCGGGCGCCGGCAGGACTCTGGTTGGGTGTACTCCGTTTTCTCCGTGGACACGCGCACCGGTCGCGGCTCCGCGGTCGAGACCGGCTCTCAGTTCACGAACGACTGGGTAGTGGACGCAGGCGGAGCTCCGGTAGCGAGGAGCGAGTGGGAGCCGTCGAAGCGCAGGTACTCGATACTTGCGAAGGACGGTATGGGATGGCGCAACATTCACACGCAGGAGAACGTCGAGAAGCTCACGACCGTCCGCGTGTCCGCCGACGGACGCGCGGTGCTCGCAATCGGCCCTGGCGGACACAAGACTTCCAAGCTCTGGTCGATCCCGCTCGACGGCTCCGGCGCTCGCGTCCTTTCGGAAGACCCGGCGCGCGACGTGATTGCGGTACTTGTGGACTCCTTCACCGCCGCACCGATAGCGGTCGAGTTCGAAGGAATCTCACCGCAGAGACGATGGCTCGACAGCAGGACCGAAGCGCGGCACAAGGCTCTGACACGCGCGTTCCCCGAAAGGGATGTCTGGATAGTCGATCGTTCTGAGAACTACCAGCGAATGCTGGTGCGGGTGCAAGGACCCTCAAATCCACCGATCTACTATCTCGTCGATTTCGCTACTGGTCGCGCGGACATCGTAGGCGAGGCGTATCCCGCTCTTTCGGAGGCGAAGCTCGGGAGTGTCCGCGCGCTGAGCTATCGCGCACGTGACGGTGCCTCGATTCCCGCGTACCTCACGCTGCCCGCCGGGGCAGAGGAAAAGAATCTGCCTCTCGTCGTGCTCCCGCACGGAGGCCCGGTAGCGCGCGATTACCTCAAATTCGACTGGTGGGCACAGTTTCTCGCGTCCCGCGGCTACGCGGTGCTTCAGCCGCAGTTTCGTGGATCCACCGGGTTTGGTCGGGAGCATCGGAAGGCGGGATACCGGCAGTGGGGTGGCCTCATGCAGGATGACGTCACGGACGGCGTGAAGGGCCTCATTGAGCAGGGGCTCGCCGATGCGCGCCGCGTCTGCATCGTGGGAGCGAGCTATGGAGGCTACGCCGCGCTGGCCGGCGCTGCATTCACGCCGGAGCTTTATGCATGTTCCGTCAGCGTCAACGGCGTCTCCGATCTGCCGATGATGCTGAACCATATCGAGACGCGCGGGGGCGACGAGTCCGATGCCATTTATGCCTGGCGTGAGCACATCGGTATAAAGTCCGATCCGAAGATCGCGCAGAAATCGCCCGCTCGTACAGCGGCTGCGATCAAGGCGCCTGTCCTGCTGGTTCACGGCGTCGACGACGTGGTGGTTCCGATCGCACAGTCGCAAAAGATGTACGACGCGCTCACGAAATTGGGTCGTCCCGTGAAGTTCGTGAAGCTGGTCGGTGAAGATCATTGGCTGTCGCGGAGCGAAACGCGCGTGCGAATGCTGACGGAGCTCGAGTCTTTTCTCGACGCACACCTCGCCGCTCCCGCGGCCGCAAGCGCGGCGCCGACCGAAGCGAATCGGTGAGCGCGCGTCGAGGCCTAAGCTTCGACCGGCAGGCAGACGAAGGCGATGGTCGTGCACGGTACGGGCCCACGAATCGGGTTCGTGCCGTTCCACATGTACGACGGGAACAGAACAAGCAAACCGGGCTGAGGTTTGATGAAGCACTCCGGCGAAGCGCCGGGAACGATGTAGCGCGGCTCGCCGAACTTGAGCCAGCCGGACATCAGTTTCACGTCCGCCACGTCGTCCGGGACCGAAACGTAGTAGACCGCGCTGATCCATCCGGTCGGATGGATGTGATTGACGTGGAAACCCTCGCGCTGCAGGCGCACCGACCACACATTCGCGTAGCGGGTCTTGCCGCGATTCCGCGCCGACATAGGATGAGCGGGATCAGCGCCGACCGCTTGCCGGTAACTCTCGATGGGACCTTCGAACGCCTTGATGATCGCCTGAAAGGGCGGCTCCCGTTCGGTGAGAAGGCTGCGAGTCGTGAGGCTGCCGCGCCGCAGAGATTCGTCGAGCGGAAGCGTCGCGAAACGGTGACGAGAATCGAGCGCACGCATCAGAGCGGCATTGAGTCCGGCAATTGACGACCAGCCCGACGGAGGATCGACCCTGTAGCTACGCACCAGGTGTTGGTAGTCGAAGAGCTCTCGATAACGGGGCTGGCCGAGCAGGCGCGCCGCGGTCGCTTCCCACGCAAGCCAGGCCTGATCGAGCGGATTGCGTGCGCGCTGCGCCTGGATGAACGGCTCGGCGTCGTCTGGTTTGCCGCGCGCGAGCAGGATCGCAACCAGGTTCTCGACGATCCGGGAATCATTCGGACTTGCGGTCGCCGCCTCGAGAGCCTCGGTTTCTGCCTCCTTCAACGCCCCGGTCTCGTGCAGCACGTCCGCCAGCGCCGTGCGCAGCTGCGGCAGCGCTCCGTTTCGCTCGATCGCTTCCCGCAACGATGCCTCGGCGCCCGCAAGATCACCGGTACGCTGCAGCACGGTGGCGAGCAGCAGCTGCACCGGAACCTCGTTGCGATGTGCGACCGCGACAGCCGTAATATCCCTTGCGAAATCCTGCTCGTCGCGCATGAAACGGACCCGCGCCAGATTCGCCTGCGCGGCCGCGTGAAGCGGTCTCAGCGCAACGGCCTCGGCGAACGCGCGTTCCGCTTCGTCGATGCGATACAGCCCGAGCAGCGCCAGCCCGCGATGGAACGCAAGCTCGAAGCCTTTGATGCCGAGGCTCTGTGCGCGCGTCAGCGCTTCGAGCGCTTCCTCGGCGCGGTCTGCCCGGGACAGCAGCGCACCGAGAAACAGGTGAGCGGGCGCATACGCCGGCTGCGCTTCGATCGACGTGCGATAGGCCAGCTCGGCTTCGGCGAGCCGGTTCTGATCGCGCAGTGCGGTTGCGAGCACCGCCCATGCGCGGCAGTCCCGTGGATGGGAGGCGACGAGCACTCGGCCTTCCGATTCCGCAGCCGCATGCTCGCCGAGCTCGTGCAGCGTGCGTGCAAGACCCAGCCTCGCGGGACGAAATTCCGGATCGAGACCGAGCGCGTCCCGATAGCTTCGTTCGGCTTCCTTCAGCCGTGTGAGGCGGCGCAGGAGATGTCCGAGGTTCGCCCGATACTCCGCGCGGAAGGGTTCGACCGAAATGCTTTCGCGGAGCAGGCGTTCACCCGCGACCGGATCGCCGGCATCCTTCCTGATCAGGCCTAGAATGTGGAGCGCCGCCGCGTCTTTGGACGATCGTTCGAGCGTGGCACGGCACAGCGCCTCGGCATCGGCGAGCTGGCCGCTCCGCATGAGCGCGACCGCGCGCGCCAACTCGGATTCGCGACTCATTCCATGAACGGAAACGCCTACTCGTCCGCCTCGGCCCGCGGGCGGTGGGCCTGCATCAATTCCTGTTGTTTGCGCGGAGGCACCGGATCGTAGTGGCTCAGGTCCATCGTGTAGCTGCCCTCGCCGCCCGTCAGCGCCTTGAGCCGCGACTGATAGTCGTTGATCTCGGCGAGCGGAACGAGCGCGCTTACCGTCGCGCGCTGCCCGGGCAGCGAGTCGTTGCCGTTGATGCGAGCGCGCTTGGTCGCAAGGTCCCCGGTGATGTCGCCGATCGCATTCGAGGGTGCGGTGATCTGCACGCGCACGATCGGCTCGAGCACGATCGGATTGGCCTTCTGGATGGCGTCGATGAATGCCTTGCGTCCGGCGGCGACGAAGGCGACTTCCTTCGAGTCGACCGCGTGGTGCTTGCCGTCGTACAGCGTGACGCGAATGTCCTGCAGGGGAAATCCGGCGATGGCGCCGTCCGAGAGCACCTGGCGCACGCCCTTCTCGACCGCCGGGATGAACTGGCCTGGAATCGCGCCGCCGACGACGACGTCCACGAATTCGAAACCCGTCCCGCGTTCGAGCGCCTCCACTCGCAGGTATACCTCGCCGAACTGCCCGGCTCCGCCGGTCTGCTTCTTGTGGCGGCTGTGCCCTTCCGCCGGGCGAGTGATCGTCTCCCGATAGGGAATGCTCGGCGGATGCGTCTTCACGCGCACGCCATAGCGTTCGCCCATGCGCTCGAGCAGCACCCGCAGGTGAAACTCACCCATGCCGTACACCACGGTTTCGTTCAATGAGGCGTGATGCTCGATGCGTACGCACGGGTCTTCGGCCGTGAGCTTGTGCAGCGTGTCGGCGAGGCGCTGCTCATCGCCGCGGCGTTCCGGCTCGATCGCCAGGCCGAGCATCGGCGGCGGGAATGCGATCGACTTCAGGTGGTAGTGATCCTCGTCGTGCGAGTCGTGCAGCACGGCGTCGAAGTGCAGCTCGTCGACCTTCGCAACCGCGCAGATATCGCCCGGAATCGCCTGCGTCACTTCGGTGGAGTCCTTGCCGAGCAGGCGGTACAGATGGGCCACCTTGAACGGCTTTCTCGCATCGCCGACGAACAGCTGGCTTCCGGGCCTCACCATTCCCTGATGCACCCGGAAGATGCCGAGCTTGCCGACGTACGGATCGATGCTCACCTTGAAGACGTGCGCGATCACGTGCTGCGCGGGATCAGGCGTGACCTTCACGCGTTCCGCATCGCCTCCCGGGCCCTTGAGAAACGGCGGCGCGTTGCCCTCGGTCGGGTTCGGCATCAGACGGACGAATACGTCGAGCAGCTCGGAAATGCCGGCGCCGGTTTCGGCCGAGACGAAGCACACGGGAACCAGATGGCCCTCGCGGAGGGCCTTCTCAAAAGGGTCGTGCAACTGCTCCGGAGAGAGCTCCTCGCCCTGGTCGAGATAGACCGCCATGAGCTCCTCGTCGACCTCGACCACCTGGTCGATGATCTGCGTGTGGGCGGCTTCGACGCTCGAGAAATCGCTGGGCTTGCCGTGCGGCTGGAAGAAACAATCGACGACCGAGCTGCCGCTCTCTGCCGGAAGATTGAGCGGCAGGCACTCCGCGCCGAAGGTCTCGCGCACCTGCCGCAGGACGGCTTCCGGCTTCGCATCGCGACTGTCGATCTTGTTGATGACGATGAGGCGACACAGCTCGCGATCGCGCGCGAAATCCATCAGGCGCTGCGTGATCGCATCCACGCCGTTCACGGCGCTCACGACGATTCCCACCGCCTCGACGGCTTCGAGCACCGACAGCGTTCGTCCGAGAAAATCGGGATAGCCGGGCGTGTCGAGCAGATTGACGTGCGTACCGCCCGTATCGAAGCTGCAGATCGCCGCATCGAGCGAATGCTGCAGACGCTTCTCCTGGGCGTCGAAATCGGAGACGGTCGTGCCGCGCGGCAGGCTGCCCTTCACGCGGGTCGCGCCCGCCTGCAGCAGCAGGGCCTCCGTCAGGAGTGTCTTGCCCGCGCCGGCCGAACCGACCAGCGCGAGGTTACGGATGCCCTGAGTCGAGTACCCCATGGCGAGGAGCTCCGGCAACGGATTGCCCCAAAAAGAGTACTCCCCCACGCATGTCCGCGGCCACCCCCCTCACCCTACCCTCTCCCCCGCAAAAAGCGGGGGAGAGGGTGCCGGAGGCGGGTGAGGGGCTATGAGCTTCTCAGCTGGGCGCCGATCGGCAGCTTGCGGATGCGCGTGCCGGTGGCCGCGAAAATCGCGTTGGCCAGCGCCGGCGCGGCGGTCGGGATGCCCATCTCGCCCGCGCCGGATGGCCGGGCCTCCGACGGGATGATGTGGACTTCGACGTCCGGTGCGGCGGCCATCCGAAGCAGAGGGTAGTCGGTGAAGTTGCGCTGCTCGATGCGGCCGTCTTTAACCGTGATCTGAAGGCCGAGTGCCGTCGAAAGTCCGTCGGTCGTCCCGCCCATCATCTGGGCTTCGACGCCGAGCGGGTTCACCACCTGACCGACGTCGACGGCGCATACGCAGCGCCGCACGTCGAGCTCGCCGTCATCCGAGACGGCAACTTCGAGCGCGTGCGCCGCATAGCCTCCGAAGGTGAAATGCGCCGCCAGGCCGATGCCGTGCCGGCGCGGGAGTGCTCGCCCGTAGCCGATCGCCTCGGCGGCGCGTCTCAGCACGGCTGCGAGCCGGCCCGTGTGCAGTTTCGGCCCACCGTGGTCGCGATACGAAACTCTGTACCGGAAATGCCACGAAGGTTGGCAACGGCGCACGCCACCAGCCGCGTGCAAGCCCGAAGTCGAGCGGCACGAATTCCGCGACGTACGCCGCCACGCCTCCCGCCGGAAATCCATCGGGATCCGCGCAGGCGACCCACGCAGGCGCCTCCTCGAGCCCCGCAGCGCGCCAACGGCGCGATGTCGCGGCAACCCGGTGCGCCCAGCCCGTGACCATCCCGCGGGCATCGAGGGCGGCGGTCAGAGCATGCACGCCGAACGGTCGATAGAAATCGTTCGCCAGGTCGTCTTCGCGCGTCCAGACGAGCTTGATCGGTGCCTTGGCGGCCTGAGCGACCAGCACCGTCTCGGCGATGAAGTCGCTCTCGAGGCGACGCCCGAACCCACCGCCGGAGCGCGGCAGACGGATGTCGATCGCGAGCCGCGGTATGCCGGTCATCGCACTGATGAGGCGTGACGCATCGCCGGGACTCTGCAGCGACGCGATGAGCAGCGCTCGCCTGGGCTCGAGTCGAGCGAGCGCGCTCGGCGGCTCGAGTGTCGCGTGCGCGAGAAAAGGCAGGGTGTAGCGCGCTTCGACGGTGCGGGCTGCGCTCGCGCGCGCGGCTGCGAAATCCCCGTCGCGCCGTGCGATTCCGGGCGAATCCGCCGGGAGCGGCACATCGAGCGCCGCATGCGCGCGGCGTTCGAGGGCGCCGGTCGAGTCCTTCGCCCACGGCCCGCGCGTCCAGTGGATGACGAGCGCATCGCGACCTTTGAGCGCCGACCACAGATCGTCCGCGACCACCGCCACGCCCGCCGCGAGATTGCGGTCGAGCGCTGCGTCCGGTTTGGGCGCTGTGAGCACGATCACGTTGCGCACACCGGGGATGCGCCGCGCGGCCGCATCATCCACGGATGCGACGGCTCCGTCGAAGTACGGGCAGCGCGCGATTACCGCGGTGAGCGCGTTCGGCAGATACGCATCGAGACCGTACGCTGCGACCCCCGTAACGATGTCTCGCCCGTCTGCGACCTGCACGGGCCGGCCGATGACCTGAAACCGTTTCGCAGCCTTCAGCCGCAGCTCTTTGCTCGGCGGCACGAGCTTCGCGGCGCGCGCGGCGAGCTGGGCGTAGGAGAGCGCGCGACCGTCCGGATGAAGCACGCGCGCATCCTCGGTGCTCAGCGTCGCCGGCGCCCTGCGGGCCATACTTCGAGGCAATCCCCGGCGGCTTGTCGCTCGCGATCAGTCCGTACGGGAGTTGCTCGACCGTTACCCGCGACCACGAAACATCGAGCTCTTCGGCAATGAGCATCGGCAGCGACGTGCGCACGCCCTGGCCGATCTCGCAACCGCGCGCGCCGATGACGATGCGTCCGTCCGGCTCGATACGCACGAACGCACCGAGCTCCGCGCCCCTCACCCTACCCTCTCCCCGCGTTGCGGGGAGAGGGTGCCAAAGGCGGGTGAGGGTCGCAGTCGCGAAGAGTCCGCCGAGCGTCGTCGTCGAGACCTGCAGAAACTCGCGGCGCGACAGCGCGGCGTTCATGTCGTGGCCTTCTGGGCTCCGGCACGCAGCAACGCCGCCGCGCGCTTGATTGCCTTGCGAATCCGCGGGTAGGTGCCGCACCGGCAGAGATTGGTGATCGTGCCGATGTCTGCATCCGACGGATTCGGCACGCGCTCGAGCAGATCGACCGCGGCCATGATCTGGCCCGCCTGGCAGTAGCCGCATTGCGGCACGTCCTCGTCGATCCACGCCTGCTGTACCGCGTGCAGGCTCCCGCCTTTCGCGAGCCCCTCGATCGTCGTGATCTCGCGGCCAGTGACCGCGGCCACGGGCGTCACGCAGGAGCGCACCGCGCGCCCGTCGACGTGCACCGTGCACGCGCCGCACAGGGCGATCCCGCAGCCGAACTTCGTCCCGGTGAGCCGCGCATGATCGCGCAGATACCACAGCAGCGGCATCTGCGGATCGCCGTCGAAAGTGAAACGGGCGCCGTTGACGCTCAATTCCATGGCCATCGCATTCTCCACGAGCTGTTTCGTGGATCGTAGGCTTCCGGTGACGCGGCGCGCGTCAACTAGGCGCTCACTAGCTTCGCTTCGCCGCGCGGGAACGGCTACCGGCTTCCGCCTTCTGCCTTCCGGTCAGAGGGTCATCGTCAGCGCGGACGCACGCGCTCTTGGCCGGTAGACGGAAGGCGGAAGCCGGTAGCCGTGTCTTCGGGCTTGCCTGCATGACGGCTCCACGTCGCGGCAAGGCCGCGCCGTGCGGACGCGAGTGGACGCGGAGCGGGGGGGGGGGGGGGGGGGGGGGGGGGGGGGGGGGGGGGGGGGGGGGGATGGGGGGGGTGGTGAGGGGGGGGGGTCGGGGGCGGGCGGGCCCGGGGGGGCCCGGCGGCGCCCCCCCCCCGGCGGCCCCGCCGGAGAGGGGGGCGCACCCGCCGGCGGGGCGGATAGCGCGGACGGGGGCTGCGGCGCCGGCGCGGCGGCCGGCGGCGCGGCGGCCGGCGGGGCCGGTA
>JBQTHP010000189.1:0-10757 GCA_052389755.1 Gammaproteobacteria bacterium | reverse complement strand
TACAAGCGGACCTCGAAGCAGGCCTGGGTGCGCTACTTCTGAACTCGACGCAAACCGAGATGGTCCTGCGGCGGCTCGAAGGCCGGGATCTGCCGGCCGCCTTGCGCTTCACGCAGGAGCTGAACTGGTCGCATCGCCTCGAGGACTGGGAGTTTCACGCTCGCCTCGGTCGCGGCTGGGCCGCGTGCGAACCGCCCGATGACCTCGTCGGCACGGCGATCTGGTGGCCGTGGGGTCCGGATGTCGGCACCGTGGGATTCGTCCTCGTCCGCAAGGACCGTCAGGGGCGCGGCATCGGCGCACGCCTGATGGACGTCGTCCTGGAGGACGCCGGCCCGCGAACGCTGCGCCTCGTCGCGACCCGCGCCGGGCTCGGCATTTATCGTCGGCTCGGCTTCGTCGAACGAGGCGCGATCCTGCAATGTCAGGGCGAGCTCGCGCGAGTGCCAGCCGCCGCGCCGCCGCCGGGCGTAGCGCTGAGCGACGTCACCGAAGCGGATGTCGATTCGCTCTGCGAGCTCGATGCCGGAGCGTTCGGCGCGCCGCGACCGGAACTGATCCGCGCGATATACGCGCTGGGCGGCGGTGGGCTGGTCGCGACACGCGACGGCGCGCCAGTGGGCTTCGTGCTGCAACGTTTCTCGGGTCGCGGAATGCTCCTGGGGCCGCTCGTCGCGGAAGACGAGCCGCTCGCGATCGCACTCGCATCGGCGCTGCTCGCTCGCGGCACCGGCTTCACGCGCGCTGATATTCCCGCCGATGCACAGGCGCTCGCCGCTCATCTCGGGACCTTCGACATGCGTGCGGTCGATGAGTACGCCTCGATGACGCGCGGCGAGCTGCCCGCGCGGCGTGCATCCGTCCGGACCTTCGGCCTCGTTTCGCAGGCACTCGGTTGAGATCCGTGAGCCCCGCGGTGCTCTATACGGCCGACCGCTCACGCGCCACGGAATGGGCGCGTGTCTTCGCGGAGCGTGCGCCGGATCTCGAGCTCAGGCTCTGGCCCGAAGGGGGCCATCTCGAGGACGTCGAGTACCTCGTTGCGTGGGAGCCGCCGTCCGATCTCGCTCGCTCGCTGCCGAATCTCAAGGTGCTCTTCTCGTCCGGCGCCGGCGTGGATCAGTTCGACATCTCGATCGTGCCGCGGCACGTGGCGCTCGTTCGCATGGTCGAGCCCGCCATCATCGAAGGCATGGTCGAGTACGCGACGATGTCGGTACTCGCGCTGCACCGGCACCTGCTCCAGTACATCGACCAGCAGCGGCACCATCAGTGGAAGGAGATCAGGCTGGTCGCGGCGCGCGAGCGGCGCGTCGGCGTCATGGGTCTCGGCGTGCTGGGCACCGCCGTGCTCGATCGGCTCGGCAGCTTCGGTTTCGAGCGGTTGGGTTGGAGCCGTTCGCCGAAATCCCTGCCCGGCGTGGCGTCCTTCGCGGGCCGCGAGTCGCTGCACGCCTTCGTCGCTCGCTGCGACATCCTGGTGGGCCTCCTGCCGCTCACCGCGGAAACGCGGGGCATCCTCGATCGCAAGCTGCTCGAGGCGCTGCCGCGCGGCGCGGCGCTGCTGAACGTCGGCCGAGGGGCGCACCTCGACACCGACGCCCTGCTCGCGGTGCTCGACGCCGGGCATCTGTCCGCGGCGATTCTCGACGTCACCGATCCTGAGCCGCTGCCATCCGCGCACCCGCTGTGGCGCCATCCGCGGGTCCTGATAACGCCCCACGTCGCTAGCATGACCTCCCCGGCAACGGCCGCGGCGGTCGTCATCGACAACATCCGGCGTCACCGCGCCGGCGAGCCCCTTCACGATGTCGTCGACCGAAGCCTCGGCTACTGATCACCGCGCGGACGGCTACGATTATGCCGCTGACCGATTACAAGGTACTCACGCTCGGCTGCTACGGGACGCTGGTCGACCAGGACTCGGGCATCTGCGCGGCGCTGCGCCCGCTGCTCGCGAGCGCGCGGCTGTCGCTGCCGCGCGCAGAGGTGCTCGAGGCTTTCGCCCGCCATTCGGTGGCAGAGCTCGCGGAGAAGCCAGAGCGTTCCTTCGCGGAATCGCTCGCCGAATCGCACCGGCGGCTCGCGCGCGACTGGGGCATCATCGCTTCCGAGGACGATCACGCGCTCTTCGCCCGATCCATCGCGCACTGGCCCGCCTACCCCGATGCGGCCGGCGCCCTGCAGTATCTGCGCCGCTTCTTCAAGCTCGTCATCCTCTCGAACGCCGATCACGCGAGCATCGCCGCGAGCCGCCGGCGTCTCGACGCCCGGTTCGAGGCGGTTTTCACACCCGAGGACAGCGGCGCCTCGAAGCCGGACCGCCGCGCCTTCGAATTCCTTATCGCTCGCCTGGAGCGGCTCGGCGCCACTCCCCGCCAGACGTTGCACGTCGCCAGCAGCGTGCCGCATGATTTGAAGCCAGCAGCGGCTGCCGGGCTGGGAACGGCCTGGATCGACCGGCGGCGGGAAAGCACCGTCCCGGCGACAGGTGCAGGTGCCGGCAAAGCACGCTGCGACTACGTGTTTTACAGCACGGCCGACCTGGTCAGGGCACACCAGGAGCAGATACGAGGCTGAGACACGACCTTGGCTACGGGGAGCGCACGTCTGTCGAATCACACGGTCAAACTGGACCGCATAGACATCAATATCCTCGCCCAGTTGCAGCGCAACGGCCGGATCACGAACATCAATCTAGCCAATGCCGTGGCGCTCTCCCCGAGCCCATGCCTGCTCCGCGTCCGTCGGCTGGAGCAGGCGGGCTATATCAAGAGCTACAACGCTTACATCGACATCGCCAAGCTCGGCGAGACCATCACCGTGTTCACCGAAGTGACGCTGAGCGATCACAAGCGCGAGGACTTCACCAAGTTCGAAGAAGCGATACGAACCATAGACGAGGTGATCGAGTGCCACTTGATCAGCGGCGGCTACGATTATCTGCTGCGATTCATTACGCGCGGCGTGGCGCACTACCAGTCGGTGATCGAAGGCATCCTCGAACGCGACATCGGCGTAGCCAAGTACTTCAGCTACATCGTCATCAAGTCGCCTTTCCAGAAGCTCCACTACCCGCTCGCAAAGCTGTTCGGAGACGAACACCTCTAGCCGAGGCGCGCGGCGAAGTTCCTGCGCACCCGGCGCACCGCCAGCACGATGCCGGTCATTACGAATGAGAATCCGGCCGTCGTAGCCGTGACGAGCAGTACATGCCACACGCCGGCGCGGTTGAGCGGCGCGAAGTCGAGATTGTGCAGGCCATCGACCAGCCATCGATACGTGCGGCGGCCCGGATCCATGACCGAGAGGACCTCGCCGCTGGCCGCAACGAGATGCACCCAGGTCTGCTTCGGATCATCCAGCACCAGACGTCGGGCATTCGCCGGATACGGTTGCCCGCGCCGCGCGTAACGATCGCCCGGCTCGATGCGCTCGAGCCGTACGACTCGCGCCGGTGACCACGCGGCCTCGACGGCGCCCACCAGCAGTGCGTCCGGCAGGACACCCGGTGTCTGCGCAGTTCCCTCGCCCTCGATCCGTATGACCCGCGGCAACTCGGGGAGAGTGCCGCGGACGATCAGCAGGGCTCGCCCGCCGAGCGCCGCGAGCTCGATTTCCTTCACGCCATCGGTCTCGGAAAGCGCCAGCCCTTGCACCTGCTCGGCCGCCGAGCGAAGCGAAACGCCTCGCAGACGGGCCTGCTGCTCCGGCGAGGGCTTCCCGGTGGAGAAGAAGATCCCGTGATCGAGCGACAGCCAGCCACTCACGATCCAGTTGGCGATCAGGAGCGCCGCACACAGACCTGCGAGATGGTGCCAGCGCAGCAGCCCACGAAAGGGCGATACGCCCCGCCGGCGCAGCCGACGCAGCTGAAGCGTGCGGATGATACCGAGTGTCAGACCCAGGATCGTCAGCGTGATGCCGAGCAGCGCGAGCGACCACACCGTCGCATGCCACAGGCCATCGCGCCAACGCAAAGGGGCGAAGTTCAGCCAGTGAACCACCGCACCGACGCGATTCCACGCCCGTTCGAAGCGGCGGGTCTGCTGCACGACCTCACCGGTGCTGGCTGATACGTAGAGCACCGTCCCGGCGGCGTCGTCCAGAGTGACTTTATGAAAGGGACGCCACTCGTCGTAGGGATCGTGAACCGTCCACTGGTCGTACTCGAGCGGTCCCTCGACGCGCAGAATGTCGAGGCCCGAATGTCGCGCCGCGACGCGGGCGGCGTCCCCTGCGTCGAGCCAGGTTTGCTGCACCCCGGATGTCGCGTCGATGGCCACGCTGCCGCGGCCCGGGATGGACACGACGTAACGCGGTCGGCCGTCCACCGAAATGAGCCGGACTCGCTCGATCGCGATGTCCCCGAGAGAAGCCAGCGCCGCACCGGGCAGAACCCGTACCGCACCAGGATCGAGCGATTCGCGCATGGCGAGACGCTCCTGGACGTTCAACTCCGGGAACGGCACGAAGCTCAGGACGGTGCCGGTCGCGAACCAGATCGCGAGCATCGCGCCGATCGAGATCCCGAGCCAGCGATGGACGCGAGCGATCCACGGCACGAGGGTCGACTGTGCACGTGACGGCGCCCGCACGGTGGTGCGTACAGGCGAACCTGGCACGGCAGTCTGCACCTGGAAGACGTTATCCGAGCGGTTTTGTTGGATCGTGCCGATCGAGGCGGCACCAGCGAACTCTTTGAATGGAATTCGGCCGCAATTCGGCATCATCGCCCGGGCAATCTTCGGTACAACTTTACACGCGCCGAACCGAATCAAAACCTCGAAGCATCCAGCTGGGATCAGGGGAGCCTACCGTGACGACCACATTGAAGAACGTTCGCATTCTGGTCCCCGCAGTGTTGCTGCTGGGGCCGACCGCCGGTCTTGCCCAGGACCCCGCGACCGCGCAGGGCGAGGTCGAGACCGTCGAGATTGCCGCACAGCGCCAACCATTCCGCGGAGACACGCCCATCGAGGAGCTGCCGCAGAGCGTACAGATCCTCTCGGCAGAGCTCCTTCAGGACATTGCGGTGTCGCAGCTCGATGATGCGCTCGACCTTGCGAGCGGCGTCGCACGCCAGAACACCTTCGGCGGCCTGTGGGACAGCTTCGCCATTCGTGGCTTCGCGGGAGACGAGAATACCCCGTCGGGCTACCTCGTGAACGGCTTCAATGCCGGACGCGGCTTCAGCGGCCGGCGTGATGCGTCCAACATCGAGCGCATCGAAATCGTGAAGGGACCTGGCTCCGCGCTGTACGGACGCGCGGAACCCGGTGGCACGATCAACATCGTCACCAAAAAGCCGCAATTCGAGCGCGCAGGGAGCCTCGAGCTCGCAGCCGCGCGATTCGATACGTACCGTCTCGCGGCCGATTTCACCGGCCCGATCACGGATTCCATCGCGTTCCGCCTCAATGGCGCCTACGACGACGCCGACAGCTTCCGTGAGTTCGTCACCTCCGAGCGACTGTCGGTCACTCCTTCGTTCCTCGTGCAGTTCTCGAACACCACGACCCTTTCATACGAGTTCGAATACGTGCGGCAAGAGGCTCCGTTCGAGCGCGGCATCGTGGCCCCCTTCGGCGAGCTCGGTGCCGTCCCGGTCGAACGCTTCCTCGGCGAGCCCGCCGACGGCAACACCGAAATCAATGCCAAGGGCCATCAGCTCGTGCTCCAGCACGAGCTCGCGCAGCACTGGACGCTGCACACGGGTTTCGGCTACCGCGAGTCGTCGTTCACGGGGTTCTCGAGCGATCCGGAACTGGTCGCTTCGCGCCAGTCCTTCTATACGGACGGCCGCACGCTGTCGCGGCAACGCCGTTTCCGCGATTACGACTCCACCGACCTGACGGCGCGCGCCGAAATATCCGGCCGCGTCGAAGGCGGGCCGCTCACGCATCACGTGCTGTTCGGCGTCGACTATTACGACTATGAGCTCGAGACCCTGCAGAACCGCTTTCGGCCGACACTCGCGAATCCGTATGCGATCGACGTGTTCAATCCGGTGTACGGCCAGACACGCACGCTGGGGCCGTTCCAGAACCAGATCGAAAACCAGGACGCAACCGGCATCTATCTTCAGGACCAGATCGACATCACGGAAAGGCTGAAGGTGCTTGCGGGCGTCCGCTATGACGACTTCTCGCAGCAGATCGACAACCGCATCACGAGCACGACGCAGACCGCGGACGACAGCGAGACGAGCCCCCGTGCCGGCATCGTGTTCGATGCGACGGACAGCGTGTCCCTCTATGCGGCCTGGTCGAAAGGCTTCCGACCCAACACGGGTGTCAACGCAGCAGGTATTGCGTTCGCTCCCGAGTTGAGCGAGTCGTACGAGGTTGGCACCAAGTTCGCAAGCTCGGGCGGGCGCTTCTCGGGGACGGTGGCCATCTATCGCGCCGAGAAGTCAAACATGCTGACAGCCGATCCAATCAACGCAGGTTTCTCCATCGCTGCGGGCGAGGCGCAGAGCCAGGGATTGGAGATCGACGCGTCGGGGCAGCTCACCGACAACCTGCGCTTCACGTTCGCGTACGCGTACACCGACGCCGAAGTGACCGAAGCGGCTCTGGACCCGAACTTCGGCTTCGTACTGCCCGCCGGCAGTCGGTTGATCAACATCCCCGAACACAGCGCGAATGTGTTGCTGATGCAGAGCTTCCAGATCGCAGGGCGGGAGCTGACCGCAGGCATCGGCGCCAACTATGTGGGTGAGCGTCTCGGCGAGACGGGCGTGCCGACCTTCGAGCTGCCCGACTACACCCTCGTCAGAATGACGGGATCATTTGCGGCGACGGAGTCGCTCAGGTTCTTCGTCGACGTCGAGAACGTCTTCGATGAGACGTACTACCCGAGCTCGTACGCACGCATCTGGGTGGCGCCTGGCGCGCCGCGTACGTATGCGGTGCGCGCCCTTTGGCAGTTCGGAGCTGAGTGATCGGAGTTTGTCCGCAGCCGGACAGGCCGCCGGACATATATAAGAGAAGCGTCGGCCCGCTAAAGCCGGCAGGCGACCGGATGCATCGTCGCATTCGGTCGTCTGCCGCACAGAGCTCGATGATCAGAAGAACATCGCGAGTGCCGCTTGCATCGAGCCGTACATTTGGAACCGTTCGTGACCGACACCCGGAACGATCAGGCGGCGGTGATGGTTGCGCGAAACGTTGCGGCCCCTGAAGATCGTACTGGCAGCCGTCCCCCAGGTTCTCATCGGTCACATCGATATCGGCATCGCCCAGGAGGTACACGACCTTCCTGCGCGGGAACTGCGCGAGGATTTCGGCCTCCGTCACCTGTGAGGCGTACTGGTTCCGATCCTCGAGACCAAACTTGTACTGGTTGTAGCCGGAGCAAGTCGTCGGAATGACGAACATCCCCGTCGTCGCCGAACGCCGCCACTGGTTCAGGTACATGTACGCGTTTGGGTTCGAGAGGAAGCTTTCCTCGATGCGGCTGGTTGCCGCGTAACGTTGGGTGAACTGGCCCCCGCCGGAGTGTCCAGCGATGACGATCTCCTGCAACCCAGGGAACCGCGTCGCGGCGGTACGCGCAGCGGAATCTGTCAATGCGTTGACAGAAGGCCACATGTGAGTCAGTGACAGGGCCCAGAGAAGTGGGCCTTGACATGTGTTGCACATGTGAATAGCATCCAGAACATGTCGAAGATGATCCAGCTGCGCCACGTACCCGATGCCTTGCACCGGCAACTGAAGGCGCGTGCGGCGATGTCGGGGCTGCCGCTGTCCGACTATCTGATTCGCGAAGTGCGCAAGATTGCCGAGCAGCCGACACCTGAAGAGATGCGCGAGCGTCTGCGACAGCGCGAACCCTATCGCGGCAAGACTTCGCCTACGGAGATCGTGCGTACGGAGCGCGACCAGCGTTGATCGTGATCGACGCTTCGGCGTTGCTCGAGCTGGTTCTCGGTACCGATCTCGCGGAGGACGTTGCAGCGCGGGCACTTGCCCCGGCCGAGCGGCTGCACGCTCCTCACCTGCTGGACATCGAAGTAGCGCAGGCATTGCGGCGCCTCGTCCAGCTCGAGGAGATCACGCCGGCACGTGCGCAACAGGCGCTCGACGACCATCACGCATTCGTCATCGAGCGGTATCCGCATCAGCCATTGCTAGCACGCATCTGGCAACTGCGCGATGCGGTGAGTGCATATGACGCCGCGTATGTCGCGCTCGCCGAAGCCCTCGGCGCCCCACTGCTCACCTGCGACGCGAAGCTCGGCCGATCGCATGGTCACCGGGCACGAATAGTTGCCATCTCCTCAACAGGCTGACGATCCGCCCTTGATCGTCAGCATGTTGATACTCCGGCGAGTGCACCACCACATCGTGCCCGGTTAACGACGTTCGTGCTCGTCACGCCTGTGGAACCCGTGCGCCGCGCCGCATAGCATAGTGGCATGCCGAACGCAGGCCGCCGCCGATTCCTCGCGATCGCTGCGGGCGCTGCTCGATCTTTATGTCACGCAACGCGGGTTGCCCGGCGCGCTCGCGGCGATTTCGTACCACGACGAACCGCTCGCCTGGCTGACCTCCGGCACGCTTGCACTCGGCTCGCGTGTGCCCGTAGATGAGAACAGCCTGCGGCGCATCTACTCGATGACGAAGCCCGTGACGGGTTTTGCGGCGATGCTGCTCATCGAGGATGGCGGACGTGCGTTCGCCTACGCTCGAACCCTCCTGAATGAGGCGCCGGTAGTATTTGCCGCGAACGCCCTTCGAATAATCGAAGTTGTATTCAGCACGCATTTCATCGGGACCGAGGCGACGCTTATCCTTCATGACTCTTCGTTTCATGGGCGGTCGCGAGTCTCGCGCTGAAAATGTCGATGCGTGGCGGCTGGATCTTCAGCGGATCGAATCTTCGAGCTCTTGTATCGCGGAACGCAGCTGCGGGACACGATTCTGGACGACATCCCAGAGGATGTCGTCGTCGATTCCGAAATAGCCGTGCACGAGAATATTGCGAAGCGCGACAATCTTCGTCCATTCGATCTCCGCGCAGCGCCCGCGGACTTCCGCTGGAACGTGGCGAGCAGCCTCGCCAGGCAGCTCAATGTTCCGCACGATCGCATCGTATGCGATTCCGTGATGATCGAAGGTGTCTCGGCCCAGCTCATCCGAGTACGCAAGAATCCGATCGCACGCTTCCCGCATGTCTCCCAGAAACATGCGCCATTCACGCGACACGCACTGCTTCCTTCTCAACTATCCCGCGAATTTCCTTTCGCAGGCCCTTCTCGGTGATCAGGTCGACAGACGTCCCCAGAAGCGATTCGAGGAAGAACTTCAGATCCATGTACGCATCGAGTGTCGCAGGTCGCGAGAACGCCACGAGAATGTCGATGTCACTGTCATCGCGCATCTCGTCGCGCGCGGCCGAGCCGAACACGGACAGGCGACTTACGCCGAAGCGCTGGCGGATCTCAGCGCTCCGGCCGCCGATAACTGACAAAACCTGCTGCCTATTCATTGACTTGCTCGATCCGCGCCTGTCTGCGCCGGGATTCTGGCACAAGCAGGCGGCTGATAAGTAATCCGTTACTTATTCGCGGCGCAGGAGGCTGGCGGCCGATCGACCCACGAGCCAGTACGGCGTACTGCTTCTGCTCAGGCGAGTCGCGTCGGCGGCCAGAGCACCCTGCCCTCGCGGATCTCCTGCGCGAACCACTCGTGCAGGCCCGCCGCGAGCAACCACTCGATGCGATCGCCGCGCCAGAAGATCTTGCGGCGCTCGAAGCGCTGCGCCTGGATGTTCGCGAAGAACGCCTTCAGACGCTTCACGTCGTCGCGGCCGATGGGCAGCGATTCCATGCGATCGAGCCACTGCGTGAGCAACGGATACTTTGCCCGATCGATGGGGAAGCCCAGCGACTTGACCGAGCGCAGGTGCGGAAAGAGCGCGAGGTCGGCGATCGACAGCGAGCCGACGATGAAGTCCCCGGCCGCGGCGAGCTCCTTCTCGAGCGCGGCGTAGATCGAGTCGAGGTCCGAGCGCGCGCGCTCTTCCATCGTCGGCGGCCGCTTGTCCGCGCGTTCGGCCCACAGCCAAATTGAGACAGAAAGAAGTATGCCATCCAGCAGCGTGTCCGAGATGCGCTCCCAGTGCCGCGCGCGCACGCGTGCGGCGAGCGAGGTCGGCAGCAGCGGGTTCTGCGGGTAGGCCTCTTCCAGGTACTGGAGGATGTGCGAGGAATTGATGACGGTGATGTCGCCGTCCACGAGCACGGGCACTTCCCTGCGCGCGTTGACCTTTGCGAGTGCCGCCTGGCTATCCGTTCGCAGGCCGTCGATGGCTTCGAAGTCCAAGCCCCTGTGCTCGAGTGCCATCCGCACTTTGCGAGCGAATGGACTGAAGGCGTTCTCGTAGAGTGTCAGCATGGGCGCCTCGCGGGTAGACGGCTAACCGCAACAGTTTAGCGCTCCCGAGCCGTTCGATTGTCAACGCAGGACAGCGCCACCGTTCCGCGACAGAAGCGGAGCCCGGATGCGGCTGCGGTCAGCTCGACTGCTGAGCGCTTTCGAACAGGCCGATGACGTTCCCTTCGGTATCCTTCACCCGCGCGTAGGCGCCCATACCCGGTATCGGCGTTCTCGGCGTCACCACGGCCTGGCTCGCTTTACAGCGGTGCGTGGGCTGATTCAAAGCGTTCCGTCGCCGGTCACCGTCTTCTGTACAGCCAGAGCGTCAAGGGCGCCAGCAACAGGGTCAGCCCGATGGGTGCCGCGAGCGCA
>JBQTHP010000188.1:0-10720 GCA_052389755.1 Gammaproteobacteria bacterium | reverse complement strand
TCCGCGTCCGCTTCCGCACGGTGACGGACTTTGCCGCGACGTGGAGCCGCCATGCAGGCAAGCCCGAATTGACCGAGCGAATATCGTGGAGCGAATCAATTCGGGCTTGTGAAGTTCGTGCGCGCGGTGGCTCCTTAGCGCGCGAAGAGCCTCTCGAGCGCGGCCGGGTCCACCGGCTTCACCAGGTGATGGTCGAAGCCCGCGTCACGCGTGCGGCGGCGATCGCTCGATTGCCCGTATCCCGTCACGGCGATGATGCGGACATCCGGATCGAGCGCGCGCACGCACTCGGCGACTTCGTAGCCGTTCATCCCGGGCAAACCGAGGTCGAGAAGGACCACGTCCGGCTCGAACGTGCGGACGAGCTCGAGCGCCGAAGCGCCATCGAAGACCGTCGCCACTTCATGACCGCCGAGCCGCAGGAACACCGCCATGGAGTCGGCCGAGTCGCGATTGTCGTCCACCACTACGATTCGCTGCCGAAACGCTGCCGTGCCGGCAGCTCGCGGCGGCGAAGAACTCGCGTCGTCTCCGAGCGGCGTCGCTTCGAGCACCGGCAGATCCACGACGAACTCGCTGCCGCGCCCGGCTCCGTCGCTGGACGCTTCGACGTGCCCGGCATGCAGTTGCACGATGGTGCGGACGATCGTCAGTCCGATCCCGAGCCCGCCCTCCGCACGGTCCAGCGTGCGATTCGCCTGCGCGAAGAGGTCGAATATCTTGGGCAGAACGTCGGCTGCGATGCCCATGCCGTCGTCGTGCACGTGAACCTTCACGCGATCGAGCAGCCGCTCGGCCTTGATCGCGATGTGACCGTTCTCGGGCGTGTATTTCGCCGCGTTGTTGAGCAGATTCGCGAACACCTGAACCAGGCGTGCGCGATCGCCGCGGACGCGGACGGGCTCCTCGGGCAGCGACACCGCGAGATGAAGCCGGCGTTCATCGATCAACGTCCGGCACGTCTCGATGGCGCTCGATATGACCGCCATGAGCTCGAGCGACTCGGATTGCAGCTGAATCTTGCCTTGGGTGATACGGGCGACGTCGAGGAGGTCGTCCAGCAGGCGGGTCAGCTGGCGCACCTGGCGGTCGAGCATCTCGTACATGCGCCGGTGCGCGGAGTCCTCCGCATCGATCCGGCACAGCGCTTCGACGACGTTGCGGATCGGAGCGAGCGGATTGCGCACTGAGGGCGGCACCGATGAAGCCGCCGACCGACTCGAGGAGGGCTTCTTCGATGTCGTAGAACTGAACGAAATGCTCGCTATCGCCGAGGTCGCGCCAGTGCGCCGGCGGCGCGAGACGACTGCCGATGTTGACGACGCTCACGGATTGGAGGCTTTCGATCGCCATCGGACAATGTACGGCGCGCTCACGGCGCGGCGCAAGGTCGCAGACGCGCGAGAATGTGCGGGAACGACGCTTGCTACGTCGAAAAAATTTGCCGTTCGCGTCCGGTGCGGTGACACGGATACGATCGCTCCCGGATGAGTATCACCGCGACGGTCAAGTGCGCGCCGCTCGAGCCTCGCGACTGGCCCGCGCTCGAGCGACTCTTCGGCACACGCGGCGCGTGCGGTGGATGCTGGTGCATGCTCTGGCGCGCGAGCTATGGCGGTGAACGCTTCGACGCCGACAAGGGCGCAGTCAATCGGCAAGAGTTTCGAACGCTGGTCATGCAGGGCAACGCGCACGGCTGCCTCGCCTGGGAAGGCAGTGAAGCAGTCGGATGGGTGAGCGCGGGATCGCGCGAGTCATTTCCGTATTTCGAGCGAAGCCGCGCGCTCGCGCCGCTGCCCGGCGAAGACGTGTGGTCCGTCACGTGCTTTTTCGTGCCGTCTGCCAAACGCGGTGCCGGTGTCGCTTCGGCGCTGCTGCGTGCCGCGGTCGAGCTGGCCCGCGATCGCGGCGCGCGGATCGTCGAAGGTTACCCGGTCGTGCCGAAGCGCCGCGCCGCGATGCCGGCAGCGTTCGCGTGGACCGGCGTGCCTGCGCTGTTCGACGCCGCAGGGTTCACGGCGCAGAAGCATCCGAGCGGGCGATTGGTTTATCGGCTGACGATTGGCAGCCGGAGAAAGATGTAAAAAGAAGAAGAGGGGAGAAGAGCGAAGACGAGCGCGCGACCGGCGTGCATTGAAGGGCCCTGCGCGATCGCTGATCGTGTGTGTCCCTCACGGGACATACCCTCGCGCGAGCCGGCGCGCTTTAAGCCCGATGCGCGCCTGCGGCCCGCGCTCGGCACCCGATCGTCAGTCCACCGTCACCTCGATCATGCCGACAGCGTTGTAGGCGGAGGACCAACGGAATCGCGCAGCTTGCGTGCTCCGGTGGTAGCCGGGAGTCATCAGTCCTGGTCGCCGGTGCATCGGGCCTTCCGCCCGGGGGGCGAGCGAGGGATCGCCGACTGAATCCGCGTGCCGGCGACTGATTTGCCGGCGCACGCTCGGGTGACGGCTGACAGTCGGGCCAGACGAAAGCGCTGAGTCGAGCGTGGACGTTCGTGCGAGCGGCGTGCGTTGAAGGCCCTGTGCGATCGCATTCGGGCGGGTGCCGAGCGCGGGCCGCAGGCGCGCATCGGGCTTAAAGCGCGCCGGCTCGCGCGAGGGGATATCCCGTCAGGGATACACACGACCAGCGATCGCGCAGGGCCTTCAATGCACGCTGGTCGCACGCGCGCCTTCGCTCTTCTCTTCACTATTGTGGGTCATCGTGGAAACGTGTGGGTAGATTTGAAGAGTTTTCGGGTCATAGCTGGGGCAGCATGCAGGTGAGGACCTTCAGGCGGAGGTATTCCTCATCACGCAGGCCATAGGCGCGACGTTGCAATACGCGGATCTTGTTGTTGAGACCTTCGACGAAGCCGAGGGCGACCTTGTTCTCGGGCTTGCAGTAGGCGGCGATACCGTCCCAGTGACGCTCGATCATGGCGGCGAAGTCCTCATAGGCATCATGGGGGCATGGCGTCCGCGATCGAGGAAGGCTGCGCGCAGGGTCTGATCAGCGTGGCAAGAGTTTGGCGTTCTCCGCTGGAAGCGGACAGGCTTTGTGTTGCGAGTAACCGAGGGTCCACTTGCAGACAGGAGAGCGCCGATGGAGAGATACATTGGCTTGGACGCGCATGCGTCAAGCTGCACGCTTGCGATGATTGGCCCCAGCGGCAAGCGACTGGGGTCGCAGGTGGTGGAGACGAACGCGAAGGCGCTGATCGAGGCGATCCGAACGATCCCCGGCCGTCGGCACCTGTGCCTGGAGGAAGGGACGTTGGCCAGCTGGCTGCACGAGGTGCTCTCGCCGCATGTGGAGGAACTCGTGGTGGCGGCGGTGAACGAGAGTCGTGGCCCCAAGAGCGATCAGCGGGATGCATTCGGCTTGGCGGAGGCGTTGCGGATCGGTGCGCTGAAGCGGCAGGTGTACAAGGAGCGAGGTCCGTTCGGCACCCTGGGCTATCGCGCGAAGGCACACCGGCATCTGGTGAGCGATGCCGTGCGGGTGATGACTCGGATCAAGAGTCTGCTGCGTTCGCGCGGTGTCGTGGTGTCCGGGAGGACAGTGTACGCGCCGAGCGGGCGCACGGAGTGGTTGAGGCGGCTGCCGCCCGAGGCGCGCCCCGCGGCGGAGCTGCTGTACCTGGAGCTCGATGCGCTGAGCGCGTTGCGGGAGCAAGCGGAGAAGGAGCTGCTCATCGAGGCGCGCAAGCACCGCGCGTACCGGATCGTGAAGAGCTGCCCCGGGCTGGGGCCGATCCGCGCTGCGGAATTGCTGCCCATCGTCGTGACGCCGTATCGCTTCGCCAACAAACGGGGCTTTTGGAGTTACTGCGGGTTGGGGATCGTGACGCGCAGCTCATCGGACTGGGTGCGCACGCGCAGTGGCCAATGGATGAAGGCTCCGGTTCAGCAGACGCGCGGGTTGAACCGGAACTTCAATCGTGCGTTGAAGCGCATCTTCAAGGGTGCGGCCACCACGGTGATCAGTCGCGCCGAGCAAGAACCCCTCTATCGGCATTATGCGAAGCTGCTCGATGGGGGAACGAAGCCGAATCTGGCCAAGCTGACCTTGGCACGTCAGATCGCTTCCATCGCGCTCTCACTGTGGCGCAACGAGGAGGAGTACGACCCGACGAGACTCGAGATGGCGGTGATGCAAATTGGCGCGTGATCGGTTCGGGTGACGGTGCTGGCGGTACTGCTCGACACGTCGATTCGGAGACGATGAGGTTACAGGGGAAAGCATCCATTGAAATTCTGGTCCCGGGCTTGTGGCCGGTGTCCCCACGGATAGGCTATGCACCCCTGGAGAGCCGAACGAAGCGATGGGCCAATGAGCCCCAGATAGAAGGATGGTTCCCGCTCCCGAGCGGAGAACGTACCGGCTGTGATGTCCTCCGGAGTCTCGCGCGGTTCACCACGCGAACGACGCTCCACGAGCGACGCTACTCGTCCCACGGACTTCCGCGCGCCAGGGAGAGTGCGGACGCTGGCTGCAAAACGTGTTGCCGTCAGCGCGGGGTGAGGGTGTGTCTTGACATCCTGCCCCATAGAAGGCATCAAGCGCTGCCACTTGAGCTGTGCGCGCCAGTTCTCGAAGAACTTTCGTGCCCACGCTTCGCTCGAGTAGTCCCACAGCTGCGCGAAGGATTCCTTGAGGACGTAGGCGGTGTTGAGGCGCTTGTTGGCGGCGAGCAGGACCTTGAGGTTTTTGCGGGCGGATCCGCTGAGGTTCTCGGGATGCGACAACAGGGCGTACTTCTGGCCCTTGATGAAGCGCCGCTGCGTACCGTCCAAGCGGGCGTATTCGGCTTTGCGGACCCTGTCGAGCGCCTCGCCCAGCTGGCGGATCACGTGGAACTTGTCGAACAGGATCGCCGCCTGCGGAGCATGACGCTGGGTGCAGTTGCGGAACGGCTTCCACATGTCCATGACGGCCAGGCGGATACCTTTGACCTTCTTTGTGCCGAGAAACGCGTAGAACTGATCCAGGCTCGCTTCGCTGCGGTCGCGGCCGCCGAACCAGATCGGGCGATGCCGCTCGAGATCGCTGACCACGATCCGGTAGGTATGCCCCTTGCGAATCGAGACCTCGTCGAGACCGATGACCTTCGGGCCCGGAGTGCCGGCGCGCTCGAGTTGCTCGGCCATGTACCGTTTCTCGAGCCGCTTGACCGTCTGCCAGTCGAGGCTCTCCTCGGCAGCGACGTCCCTGATCGTGCTGCTGCGGCAACGGCGGCCGATGTAGCGCGCAAAGCGCCGCGTGTGCAGCGCGTTCTCCAGCAGGAACTCCAGCCGCTCGGTCTTCACACCACAGCGCCGACAGTCGACGCGCCGGACCTCGAGGTCCAGGTAAATGCGGTGACCACCGCAGGGCAGATCCCGTGCGCGGCGGCGACGGCGGTCGTACCAGCCGCGATGCACGGTGCCGCAGCCCCCACAGATCGTTTTTTTCCCCGACGCACGAGGGTGACAAGCCGCGCTCGCGGGTCGCCGAACATCCCGAAGACGCGCGCCAGCGGGCGAAACCCAGGGAACGTATATGCATCCGCCAGCCGGCGGAACTTGCGTGGTCTTGGCATCCGCAAATCATGCCAACTTTCCACGCCATCACAATCCTCACCAAACCACTTGAAAACAAGCTCCGGGGCTCGATGACACCTGCTGAATCACCCACACGAAATCACGAAGACCCACTATTGTTTTTCTGACTCATCTGCGACCGTCAGCCGATTGTCGACGCCAGCCAACGAAGCGCAGCAACAGTCAGCCAGAGGACGATGACGACGACGAGCGCGAGCGTCAACGGAATCGCGAGCAGCATCGCCGCGCTCCGGCGTTCGACCGCGTGAGGCGAAGCAAGCCACTTCTCGACCAGCACCACGTTGCGCACGTGCGGCTTGAAGCCGAAATCGAACAGATCGCCGATCAGCGGCACGGCGCCGACGATCGCGTCGATCGCGAGGTTGCCGAGCATGCGTGCGAGCAGCGGCGCGGGCGCACCGAGCTGGCGCGCGACCCACACGCCGTAGAGACCGAATACGGCCCCCGCGATATCGCCGGCGCCCGGGATCAGCCCGATGATCGCGTCGAGCCCGAATCGCAAGCTGGTACCCGGGACACGGAACGCCTGGTCGAGCAGGTGCGTGAGCAGCGTGTAGCGCGCGAGGCCCGCGTCGGCGGATCTCACGCTCGATTCGCGCGGACGCGTTTCCACACGAAATACAGCGGAATACCGGCGAGCATCACGGCGAGATTGGCCGTCGTGATGGCGGGGAGCTCCCATAGCGAGTTCAGCAGCAGCCCGCACGCGCCGATCACGAACACCACCGGAACGATCGGAAATCCGAGCGCGCGGTAAGGCCGATGGGCGTCCGGCCGCCTGATCCGCAGAACGATCAGGCCGATGACCGCGAGCGTGTAGAACAGCCACATCCCGATGACGAATTGCGCCGCGAGCTGCTCGAAGGTCCGCACCCAGATGTAGATCACGGCGGCCACGCCGGACAGGATGATCGCGACGTGAGGCGTCGCGAACCGCGGATGCACGGCTCCGATGCGCCTGAAGAAGAGCCCGTCACGCGCCATGGCATAGAAGACGCGCGGGTCCGAGATCGACGTGGCCGCAACGGCTCCGAATGTGGAGAGCATGACGCATGCGGCGATGACGGCAGCGCCGCTCGAGCCCGCGACCGCGTTCATCGCATCCGCGGCGATGAGACTCGAGTTCGCCGCCGCTTCGAGCGGCAGTACGTAGAGATAGGCCGCATTCACGAGCAGATACAGCGCCATCACGATGAGGACGCTCAGGATCAGCGCACGGGGCACGTTGCGGGCGGGGTCGCGGACTTCGCCCGCGAGCGCGCAGGTGCCCGCTACGCCTTCGTACGGCCACAGCACGGCGACGAGCGCGATGCCGAACACTCCGATGCTGGGCGCCGACCAGTCTACCGGCTGCGCCAGCGCGCCTGTCGTCCCGGTGCCAAGGAGAAAGATGATCAGCGCGATCGCCGCGAGCGCCAGTGCTTTGGCGGACGTCGCGAAATTCTGGATCGCCGCCGCGAAGCCCACCGAGAAATAGTTCGTAACGGACACGAACACGATGAGCCCGGATGCGACGGCGCGTTTGCCGACGTCGGTAAGCGGCACGAAACTGCCGAGGTAGTCGGCGAAGATCAGCGAGATCGCCGCCCACTGCGAGGGGTTGATGAAGAGGAAAGTAAGACCGAACACGAACGCCACGACCGGCCCGAAGGCTTCGTGCAGGTAGACGTAGATCCCGCCTGCTCGCGGAAACATCGTGCCGAGCTCGGCGAGGCAGAGAGCGAGACAGATCGTCACCAGCCCGCCGATGGTCCACACCGCCGCGATCGCGCCCACCGATCCGACCGTATCGGCGATCGTGGCAGGCGTGCGGAAGATCCCGCTGCCGATCATCGTTCCCATGACGACGGCAGCCATCGACCACATTCCGAGGCGGCGTGGTAGCGCACCCGGGACACTCAAGGCCGCGCCTCGTTCTGCGTCGGTCGCTTCGGCCGCAGATTGCGCGGCGCGCCCTGCAAGCTCACTCATGGACGGCGCCAGCCAACGTCGCGATCTCGCGCAACAGAACAGGATTGAACCGGTCCGGCTCCTCCATCATCAGAAAATGGCCGGTGTTCTCGATCACCACCGCGCGAAACGTCGGCGCCACCTTGCGGATGCGCGCCTCGTCGGCCGGGGGCGGCAGATCCGCGTTGATCGCGACGATCGGCACCGTGATCTTCGCGAGCACCGGACCGAACTGCATCGCGTTCACTGCTGCGATCGACGGGATCGCGACCTCGGGCGGTGCGCTCGACATGTCGTCCGCCACCTTGCGTACGAATTGCGGATCGGCATTCTCCGTGAAAAACGACTCGGTGACGAACTTGCGCGTCGTGCCGACGAAGTCCTTGCGAAACTCCTCGATCCGACGGTCGATGGCGGCCTGCGGCGGCGGTGGTTGATCGATGCGCTTCAACGTATCGACGCCGATGATGCCGAGCACGCGCTCGCCGAGCCGGCTCGCGGCTTCGAGCACGACCGAACCGCCCATCGAATGCCCGACGAGCACGACGCGCGGGGCCTGCAGATCGCGCACAACGGCGGCGACGTCCTCGCCGTAGCCGGCGATCGTCCATTCGGCGCGATTGCGGCCCGACGCGCCGTGCCCCGCGAGATCGACCGTCACCACCGTATACTTCGATTTCAGATCGTCGAGTTGCGCGTTCCAGTAGCTGGAGTCGCAGGACCAGCCGTGCACGAGCACGACCGCGGGATCACCCGTTCCGTACACGCGATACTCGATGTGCACGCCGTCCGGCGCAGTCGCAATCCGCGGCGCGCCTTCGACGGGCGCAGCGGGCACCGCCGCGGCCTGCGGTGCGGCGCTTGGTTCGCTCGCGGGTTTCCGCGAGCACGCGCCGAGCGCGAGCGACGCTACGAGGGCTACGACGGTGAGCGTGCGGATCGACGTCATGCGGATGGTCCGGCCGTCTAAGACGTCTCAGCCGTCTGAGCCGTCTGAGTCGTCTGAGCCTCCGCCAGCTTTTTCAGGTTGGCGAGTCCCTTCTCGTAGTCCGGACCGATGAAGTGTTCGAATGTCAGACCCATGTAGCGAGCAATCGGATTCATGCCGAGATCGGTCTCGAACGCCCAGGTGACGCGGCTGCCGTCGTCGGTGGGCTCGATCGTCCAGACCGCCATCGCGGTCCCCTGGGCGCCGAAATCGAGCTTCGTGTGTACCGCGGTAGGCGACTCGGACTTCACGATCTCCTGTGAGCCGCTGCCGACGCTGTCGCTCGTCCACTCCATTCTCGCCCCTACACCGGACTCCGGTCCCGTGTAGGTGTACTTCGCCCGGGGGTCGTGCTCGAACCAGGGCGAGAACTCGTTGAAGCGCTTGAAGCCGTTCACGAGCTCGAACACCGCGGTCGGCGGCGCGCGCATCGTCAGCGCGCGCTCCACGCGCACGTGCCGCGGGACGAAGAATGCGATTACGGCGAGCGCGACCACGACGATCGCGAGCCCGTACAACAATTTGCGCAGGATGTGCATCGACGCTCCCGTTCTGCACCCAACATACCTGCATGCGCTGCGGCGAGTCGAGTCCCGTCACGCGCCGCGCGGCCCGATCAGGACCGCAGGACCTTTCCCGGGTTCAGAATCCCATTCGGATCGAGCGCGCGTTTCACGGCGCGCATGAGATCGAGCTCCACCGGCGAGGTGTAGCGCTCGAGCTCCTCGATCTTTAGTCGACCGATGCCGTGCTCGGCGCTGAAGCTGCCGTGGAACTGCTGCGCGAGATCGTGCACCGCGCGCTTCACCTCCGGCTCGCGCGCGAGGAATCGCTCGCGATCGGTCCCGAGCGCCTGGTTCAGATTCAAGTGCAGGTTGCCGTCGCCGACATGGCCGTAGGCCACGAGCCGCCCTTCCGGTACGTGAGCCGCGAACCAGCTGCCCGCGCGCTCGACGAACTCCGGCAGCGAGGCGACCGGCACCGAGACATCGTGCTTCAGGCTCGCGCCGTCCCGGCGCTGCGCCTCGGGAATCGTTTCGCGCAGCCGCCAGAACGCGGCGCGCTCGCGTTCGTTCTGAGCAACCACCGCATCGAGGACGAGGCCGTTTTCGAGCGCAGCGGCGAGCGCCCGCTCGAGCGCTGCGTCGAGTCCCTCATTGCTGCCCGAGCTCGTGAGCTCGCACAGCGCGTACCAGGCGTGCGGGCGGTCGAGCGGCTCGGCGGTGTTCGCTACGTGCTTCACGACGAGCTCGATCGCGATGCGCGGAATCAGCTCGAACGAGCTCACGCGATCACCGCTCGCCTCGCGCATCGCGGCGAGCAGGGCGACGGCGGCTCGTATGTCCACGACCGCGACGAGCGCGGTCGCGATCGCTCTCGGCTTCGGATAGAGCTTGAGGCTCGCCGCAGTGATCACGCCGAGCGTGCCCTCGGCACCGAGGAACAGCGACTTCACGTCGTAGCCGGTGTTGTCCTTGCGCAGCGTGGAAAGCCCCGGCAGCACGCGCCCGTCCGCAAGCACCACTTCGAGACCGAGGACGAGATCGCGCATCATCCCGTAGCGCAGCACTTGCGTGCCGCCGGCGTTGGTCGACAGGTTGCCGCCGATCTGGCAGGAACCTTCGGCTCCCAGGCTGAGTGGAAAGAATCGCCCGGCCTCATCGGCTGCGCGCTGCACTTCCGCGAGCACGCATCCGGCCTCGGCCGTCAACGAATAGTTGAGGGCGTCGACCGCGCGAATGCGGTTCATCCAACGCAGCGACACAACGAGCTCGCGTCCGGACGCATCGGGCGTCGCGCCACCGCAATAGCTCGTATTGCCTCCGTGCGGCACCACGCCGATGCGTCGCTCGTTGCAGAAGGCGAGCAGCCGGGACACTTCTTCGGTCGAGCGGGGCAATGCGACCGCGAGCGCGCGGCCGCGATAGAGCCCGCGATGATCCGCCAGAAACGGCTCGATATCTTCCGCGGCAGTGAGCACTGCGTCTTCCCCGAGAAGCCGTGTCAGATCAGAGAGGTGGTTCGCGCTCATTGCCCACAGCGTAGAAGAACCAAGACGCGTGCGCGACCGGGGCGCGGGGAATGGGCCGGGGGGGGGGCGGGTGCGGGGTGGGACCCAAAGGCGAAATGCCAGGCGCGGGCCCGGCCCGGGTTAAAAGCAAGGGAGCACCACCGCCCACCCGCGGCGCCC
>JBQTHP010000187.1:0-10759 GCA_052389755.1 Gammaproteobacteria bacterium | reverse complement strand
TCGCAAGCTGTTCGAGATTGGCGCGGATCGCGGCATTCGCGTTCGCAAGCTCGGCGACACGCGTCTCTGCGGCCTGTTCACGCTCGCGGCGCATCGTTTCCATCAGTCGTTCGCGATGCAGCGCTGCACCGATGATTCCGGCGGCGATCTCGAGCACCGAGACCACCGCGGAGTCGAACTCGCGGGGTTTACTGCAATCATCGAAGCCGATAGCGCCGGTGTACTCGCCGTCGACGAGGATCGGGACGATCACCGAGCTCTTTGCGCCTTCGGCGGCGATGCTGGCGCCGCCGCCGCGGTCGGCATCCCGGCGGATGAAGACGCTGCGGCCGGTTTGCAGCTGCGGACAGAAGCAGTCGGACTTGCGCTCACTCCACGCCATGCGCGATGCAGCGTCGCCGTGGCCGGCGACGCCGTCGGCAACCCATTCACTCTTGATGAGCAGCCAACGCTCGCCGTTCGGACCGATCTCCGCGATTGCGAGCGCCGTGCGATCCACTTCCGCGGCCTCGCCAAGCAGGCGCAGGGCCTCGGGCAGCACTTTCATCGCATCGGGGGCCTCGAGCAGCAGGCGGCTCGTTTTCGCTGAGGCAGCGAGGAGCGATTCCCGGTGGCGCAACGATTCGCTCACGACGCCCAGGGCGGCACCGCGAAGGTGCTCTGCGCTGCTGGGCTCCGGGACCGCCCTCGGATTCTGGTTCATGTAGCGCACTTTAGCGCGGTCGCGGCGCATTCTCCCAACCCCCGCCCAAGGCCTTGTAGACGGCTATCAGACTGGTCGCTGTCTCGGTTCGGGTCTGCGCCAGCCGATCCTCGGCTTCGAGGAGGGTGCGCTCGGCGTCGAGCACCTGCAGAAAGTCGCTGGCCCCGCCCTCGAAACGCAGCCGGGCGAGCCCGGCGGCCCTGCTGCTCGCCCGTGCGGCAGCATCGACGTGGGCGAGGCTCTCGCGCGTCCGAGCATGGGAAACCAGGGCGTTTTCCGTCTCCTCGAGCGCGCGCAGCACGGTCTGCTCATAGCGAACCAGGGCGCCGTCCGACCGGGCCCGGGCGCCCGCCATGCGGGCGCGAACCCGGCCGAGATCGAACGCTGCCCAGGAGATCCCCGGCGCGACCAGGTACGTATCCGACCCGCTCTCGCCCAGGCCGTCGGACGTCGTGGCGACATAACCGGCGCTGCCGGTGAACGTAACGCGCGGAAACAGGTCCGCGACCGCGACTCCGATGCGCGCGGTCGAAGCGGCGACCTCGCGCTCGGCTACCCGGATGTCCGGACGCCTGCGAAGCAGGGCCGAAGGGTCGCCAACCGCCGCGACGCCCGGCAGTGCCGGAAGATCCTGCGACGGGGCAAGCTCCTCGCGCAGTGCACCCGGCTGGCGGCCCGTCAGCACGCTCAGGTGGTGAATCGAGCGCGCCACGGCCGCCTCGAGCGGCGCGATGGTGGCGAGCGTACCGCTCAACAGAGCCTGCGCCCGCGACGTGTCGAGCTCCGTACCGCGCCCGGCGTCGAGGCGCACGTTCGTCAGCTCGAACGTCTGGCTCTGATTCGTGACGTTGCGGCGGGCGACGTCGAGCTGCTGCTGCTGGCCGCGCAGCTCGAAGTAGGTGCGCGTGACCTCGGCGGTAACGATGACCTGCGCATCGCGCAAGGTCGCCTCGGCCGCGCCGACTTCCGCACCGCTCGCTTCGACGCCGCGGCGCACGCGGCCGAAGAAGTCGAGCTCCCAGAACGCATCGAAGCCTGCGTCGTAGAGCTCCCGGTTGCGTGGAACGCCCGGAATCGCGTCTGCCGCCGCGGCGCGCTGATCGGTATAGCCGCCGCTCGCCGTCACCGTCGGCAGCAGATCGAGGCGGGACTCGCGACGCAGGGCGCGTACTTCGGCAACCCGCGACAGCGCGATGCGGAGGTCGTGATTCTCGACGAGCGCCTCGTCGACGAGGCGCACGAGCGTCCCGTCGTCGAACTGCGTCCAGAATTGCGCGACCGAGGGGGCGTCGGAGTACGTGGCCGGCTCCGCGTTGTCGAAGCGCGCCTCGACTTTCGTTTCAGGCTCGACGTAGTCGGGGCCGACCGCGCAAGCCGTGAGTAAAGATGCGAGTGCGATGAAAGTGAGATTACGCATGGCTCGTCTCCGCAGTGGCTTCGATCGCACCGGCGGGCCGTCCGGCGAGGCGCCGCACGAGCACGTAGAACACCGGCGTCAGCAGCAGGCCGCAGAACGTGACGCCGATCATGCCCGCGAAGACCGTCGCGCCCATCGCCTGCCGCACCTCCGCGCCGGCGCCGCTAGCGGCGACCAGCGGCACGACGCCCATGATGAACGCGATGGAAGTCATGAGGATCGGTCGCAGCCGCAGCCGCGCTGCTTCGAGCACTGCCGTTACGCGATCGCGTCCTTGATCATCCTGAAGGTGCTTCGCGAACTCGACGATCAGGATCGCGTTCTTGCACGCGAGCCCAACGAGCACGAGGAAGCCGATCTGCGTGAAGATGTTGTTGTCGCCGCCCTGCAGCTTGATGCCGGCGATGCCCGCGAGCAGCGCCATCGGCACGATCAGGATGATCGCGAGCGGCAGGCTGAAGCTCTCGTACTGCGCCGCGAGCACCAGGAAGACGAACAGCACGCACAGGGGGAAGACGAACAGCGCCGTGTTGCCGGCGGTGATCTGCTGATAGGCGATCTCCGTCCATTCGAACGACATGTCGCTCGGCAGCGTTTCCGCGAGGATGCGCGAGATCGCGCTCTGCGCTTCACCGGAGCTGAAGCCCGGAGCGGGGCCGCCGTTGATGTCGGCGGACGTGTAGCCGTTGAAGCGCTCGACGATGTCGGGGCCGAACGATTCCGTCACGCTGATCATCGAGCCGAGCGGCACCATCTCGCCCTGAGCGTTGCGGGTCTTCAGCGGCAGGATGTCCTCGACCTGCGAACGGAACGGCGCATCCGCCTGAGCGACGACGCGGTACGTGCGGCCGAAGCGGTTGAAGTCGTTGACGTACAGCGAGCCGAGATACACCTGCAGTGTCTGGAAGACATCGGACAGGAGCACGTTCTGCTGCTTGACTTTCACGCGATCCACGTTCACGTCGAGCTGCGGCACGTTGATCTGATAGCTCGAGAACACGCCGGCGAGGCTCGGGTCCTGCCACGCCTTGCCGATGGCATCCTGGACGGCCGCATAGAGCGCCTCGGCGCCGCGATTGGCGCGGTCCTGGACGTTCAGCTTGAAGCCGCCGAGCATGCCCAGGCCGATGACCGGGGGCGCGGGGAATACCGCGATATAGCCATCCTGGATCGCGCCGAGCTTCGCGTTGAGCGACCCGGCGATCGCGCCTGCCGAGAGCTCCGGCGTGGCGCGCTCGGCGAACGCTTTGAGAGGAAAGAATACGATCGCGGCGCTGGAGCTGGCCGCGAAGCCGTTGGCCGACACACCGGCGAACTGCACGGCGTTCGCAACGCCCGGCTCCGCTCGCGCGATCTCGCCTACGCGCCGCACGACTTCCTCGGTGCGGTCCACGGAGGCGGCCGGCGGCAACTGCACGATGCCGACGAGGTAGCCCTTGTCCTGCTGCGGGATGAAGCCGCTCGGCATCGCGGCGAAGCCGAGCCACGTGAGGAGCACGAGCCCGCCGTAGACGGCGAGCGCTATGCCGGTGCGCCGAACCGTCTGGTTCAGCGCGCGAGAATAGCCGTTGCCCGCGGACAGAAAACCGCGGTTGAACCGTCGGAAGAACCCGCCGAAGAGTCGGTCCATGCCGCGCGTGAGCGCATCCGGCTTCGCGCCATGTGGTTTCAGCAGCGCCGCTGCGAGCGCGGGCGACAGCGTGAGGGAGTTGAACGCGGAGATCACCGTGGAGATCGCGATCGTGAGCGCGAACTGACGGTAGAACTGCCCGGTGAGCCCCTCGACGAACGCTACGGGCACGAACACTGCGCACAGCACCAGCGTGATCGCGATGATCGGCCGGCTGACCTCGCTCATCGCCTTCTTGGTGGCCTCGAGCGGCGAGAGTCCGTTCGCGATGTGCCGCTCCACGTTCTCGACGACGACGATCGCATCGTCGACGACGATGCCGATGGCGAGCACGAGACCGAACAGCGAGAGCGTGTTGATCGAGAAGCCGAACGCATGCAGCACCGCGAACGTGCCTATTACCGACACCGGCACGGCGACGAGCGGAATGATCGAGGCGCGCCAGGTCTGCAGGAAGAGGATGACGACCAGCACGACGAGCGCCACGGCCTCGAGGAGCGTGGTCGCCACGGCCTCGATCGACTCGCGCACGAACTGCGTCGGGTCGTAGATGATGTCGTAGTCCATGCCGTCCGGGAAGCTCGCCTTCAGCTTCTGCATCGTCTCGCGGACGGCGGAGGACAGCTCGAGCGCATTCGAGCCCGGCGACTGGTAGAGAGGAATGGCGACCGCGTTCTCGTTGTCGAGCAGGCTGCGCACCGCGTAGCTGGCGGCGCCGAGCTCGAGACGCGCGACGTCGCGCAGCCGCACGACTTCGCCGTTCTCGCCCGTCTTGATGATGACGTCGCCGAACTGCTCCTCGTCGGTGAGTCGGCCCATCGCGTTCAGCGCGAGCTGAAATTCGGCGCCCTCGGACGGCGGTGCGCCGATCTGTCCGGCGGCCACCTGGATGTTCTGCTCGCGGATCGCATCGACGAGGTCGCCCGTGGCGAGATTCCGCGCAGCGAGCTTCTGCGGGTCGAGCCACACGCGCATCGAGTAGTCGCCCGCGCCGAAGACGCGCACGTCGCCCATGCCCGCGAGCCGCGCGAGGGTGTCGCGCACGTTGAGCGTCGCGTAGTTGCGGAGGTAGAGCGAGTCGTAGCGGCCGTCGGGCGAGGTGAGGTGCACGACCATGAGGAAGCTCGGCGAGCTCTTGAGCGTGCTGACGCCGAGCGCGCGCACTTCCTCCGGGAGTCGCGGCAACGCCTGCGCCACGCGGTTCTGCACCTGCACCTGCGCGCGATCGATGTCGGTGCCGATGGCGAACGTGACGGTGAGCGCGAGCGTGCCGTCCATCGTTGCCTGCGAGGACATGTAGAGCATGTCCTCGACGCCGACGATCTCCTGCTCGAGCGGCGCGGCCACCGTCTCGGAGATCACCTTCGGGTTCGCGCCCGGGTACTGGGCGCGAACCACGACCGAGGGCGGCACGACTTCCGGATACTCGCTCACGGGCAGCCGGAAGAGCGCGATCGCGCCCGCGATCGTGATGAACGCCGAAAGGACGGCCGCGAAGACCGGTCGATCGATGAAGAAGTTCGAGAGCTTCATCGCTTCGCCACGACGTTGTGCGCCACGAGGTCTTCGCGCGCTGCGCGCGGACCCATGGCAACGAGCTGCGGCGTCACCGGCGAGCCCGGACGCACGCGCTGCAGGCCATTCACGACGATCACGTCGTTCGCCTCGAGCCCCTCGCGCACGACGCGCAGGCCGTCGACGAGAGGGCCCAGCTTGACGGGGCGGTACTCGATCTTGTTGTCCGCGCCGACGAGCAGCACGTACTTGATGCTCTGGTCAGTTCCCACGGCACTGTCATTGATCAGCACCGCGTCGTAACGGGCGCTGCCGGTCAGCTTCACGCGCGCGAACATGCCGGGCGTAAAGCGGCGATCGGCATTGTCGAACTGGCCCCGAGCACGGATCGTGCCGGTGGCCGGATCGACCTCGTTGTCGAGGAACACCATGACGCCCTCGTGCGGATGGCCCGTCTCGTCCGCGAGGCCCGCCCATACGGGGTTGCGCGTGTCGCGCGAGCTGCCGCGCTCGCCGCGCAGCGCCATGTTCACGTACCTGAGATAGGCCTGCTCGTCGCCATCGAAGGCAACGTAGATCGGATCGATCGACACGAGCGTCGTGAGCAGAGTCTCACCGGCAGACACGAGGTTGCCTGCGGTGATCTCGGCGCGGCCGACCAGGCCGGCGAACGGCGCCCGGATCTGCGTGAACGTGAGGTTCAGCGCCGCGGCTTCCACCGCGGCTTCCGCAGCCGCGACGTTCGCGACGCCCTGCTCGAGACCGGAGACGCGCTCGTCGAACTCTTCCTTCGATATCGCACGCGCCTCGACCAGTTTCACGGCGCGATCGCGCTCGGACTGCGCCAGCGCGCGCTGCGTGCGCGCGCGGGCGAGCTCGGCCTGCGTGCGCTTGAACTCCGCCTGATACGGGCGCGGGTCGATGATGAACAGCACGTCGCCCTTCTCGACCTCATGTCCCTGCTCGAAGTGGATCGAGGCGACGTAACCCGACACGCGCGGACGCACTTCGACACGCTCGACCGCCTCGAAGCGGCCCGTGAATTCGTCGAACTCGGTGATCTGCTTCGTGATCACCTTGGCGACGCTTACCGCGGGCGGGCCCGCCGGCGCGGGCGCAGCCTCGTTTCTGGCGCACGCCGCCAGAACGAGAGCGCAAAGCGAAAGAGCAACGAGCGTTCCGATGCGAGTCATGCGTGGGTCCTCCCAATTGGTGCCGACATTCTGGTTTCCTGACGGCTCACGCGCATTGACCGGGCGGAAGGGGGAGGGGCGCCAATGCGGTGGGGCGACGTCTCTCTCTTTCGAGGGATGGCGAACACCGACTCCATGCAGATTCGCCCGGCGACGGCCGCGTCTATCGTTGGCACCATGTCGACGAGCCGACGCCACGCGCCCCGCATTCCGCTGCTGACGATGTTCGTCATGCTGGCGGTGTCGGCTCTTGCGCGTGGCGAGGATTCGGCTTTCGACGTGCTCGATGCGCCGCTCGAGCTGCCGGCGGGCGGCGTCTCCTTTCAGCTCGACAACGATCTGTTCTCGGGCGAAGGCCGCGATCGCGATTACAGCTGGGGTCTCGCGGTCACGTTCGCATCCCCCGAGCCGGGGCGTTTCATCGCACCGGTCGATCGCGTGCGCGGTCAACTTGCATCGTGGCTGCCCAGGGGCACGACCAGACCCTCGCATGTCTCACGCGCGTCTCAGCTCGGCATCCTCGCCATGACGCCGGAGGATCTGACGATCAGCGGCGCGCAGTCCGATGACCGGCCCTACGCGAGCGTCGTGTTCCTCACGAGCGCCGAGACGCGCGTGATGGATAACGCGGGACGCGCGCGTTTCACCAGCTTCACGGTCGGCGCGCTCGGCCTCGGCGCGGCCGAGCTCGGTCAGCGAGCCGTTCACGAGGTGGTGGGCGGCGAAGTGCCGAATGGCTGGGAGCACCAGATATCCGAAGGCGGCGAGCCCACGGCGCGATTCGTCTACGCCGAGCAGTGGCTCGTGCGCCGTCGCGGCCGCTCCGACGGGCTGAACCGCGAGACGAAGCTGACGCTCGGCGGCAGCGCCGGCTATCTCACGGAAGGCAGCGCGTCGATCTCCATGCGCTGGGGAAGAATCCGCACGCCATGGTGGAGCTTCAATCCGGAGCTCGGCGACTACGGCGCTGCGCCGATCGCGCCCATCACCGGATTCGGCATCGATGCGCCGCCGGAGATCTACGGCTTCGCAGGTACGCGCGTGAAAGCGCGCGCGTACAACGCCCTGCTGCAGGGCCAGTTCCGCCACAGCGACGTGCGCGTGGCGAGCGAGGACATCGCGCGATTTCAGGCCGAAGCCTGGGCCGGCATCGCCTCGAACTGGTCCGACTGGCGGGTGACGTACAGCATGCACGTCGCCTCGCGCGAACTCACCCCCGAGCCCGCCGCACGCACGCTGGTTTGGGCCAGCGTCAGCGTCGAGCGGGCATTTTGAAGGCCTGCCGCCTACCGCGGCAGGCCTTCGCTTCTTGGCGCGTCAGCGTCAGAAGTCGTAGCCGACGCTGACCATGAACGACCGGCCGAAGATCGGCCCCGCTGCAAGTGCCGAGACCGCACCGGTACGCCGCCGCGTTACCTCCGTGCCATCCACGAAGAGCTCGCCGTAGATCTCGGATGGAGGGCGTGTGTCGAGCGTCTGCGCGATCGCAGACGGCAACACGAGGAGGAACAGGCAAACGGTACCGCGTGCATTGAACGATTCCAGCCTTCCGGCGTCAGCGTCTTGCCTACGTTGCGCCCGCACCACTATTCAAGGTTGCATGCGTGCTTGTGCGAGGTCATTCTCCGCCCCGGAGTGCTGGTTCCGATCATAAAGGGGAAACTCGTCATGTCATCCAAAGCGATGTTGCCGGCCGACCACATGTCCGCCGCGGCCCGTTTGTTGACGGTGTGTGCCGTCGTGCTGCTCGCTGCGCAGCCGGCCCAGGCACAGGAAGATCAGCAAGACCAGGAAGGTGCAGAGCCGCTCCAGGAGGTCATCGTGACCGGCACCGCCGCCGGCGCGGAGATCCAGAAGCTCGAGGCGAGCTTCGCGATCACCACCTTAAGTGACGTGGCCATCACGCAGTACTCGCCGCAGAGCACCGCCGACCTTCTGAAGCTCGTGCCCGGCGTCTGGTCAGAAAGCTCGGGCGGCGTGTCCGGCGCGAACGTCATGGTGCGCGGATTCCCGGGCGGCGGCGATGCGCCGTATCTCACGGTCCAGGTGAATGGAGCGCCGCTCTATCCCATCTCGACCCTGGCCTTCCTCGAGAACACGACGATGTTCCGCATCGACGAGACCGTGCGCAGGGTCGAAGCGCTGCGCGGCGGCCCGAACCCGGTGTTCTCGAACGGCCAGCCCGGCCTCACTACGAACTTCATCCTGCGCGAGGGTGGCGAGGAAACGGAGGGTATCGCCAAGTACACCACCTCGGACTACGACCTGCGCCGGTTCGACGGGCGGGTGAGCGGCCCGCTGGGCAAGGGCTTCTACTACATGATCGGCGGCTACGTGACGAGCTCGCCTGGGCTGCGCGATGCAGGCTACAACTCGGACGAGGGGCCGGCAGTTCACGATCAACCTCACCCGCGAGCTCGACAACGGCGAGATCAACCTCTTCCACCGGCAGACCGACGATTACGGCCAGTGGTACCTGCCGGTGGCGCTGAACGTGCCGGGCGTGGACGCCTCATACAACCAGCTCGGCGCCATGAACCGGCAGCGCCGGATCATCACCGAAAACGCAGGCCCGGGATTTCCCAATGGCGGTGATCCGAACGCCCCCAACCCGACCATCAAGACGCTCGATCTCGACGAAGGCCGCGGCTGGCGGGGCTCGATGACTGGCGGATCGGTCAGTCTGAAGATCGCCGACGACTGGCAGCTCACCGATCGCTTCGGCTTCACGAGCGGAGACGCCAACACGACCGGCCTAGTTCCGCGCGGCGGCGCCGTGCGGGTGGGCGCGCTGCTGGCCAACCCGACGGTCGATCCGGAGGCCGTGGTCATCGGTCCGATCAACGGTGCGGTCAGCGGGCGCGCGATCGGCCCGAACGAATTCATCCAGCAGTTCGGCGCCTGGGAAGTTCTCAAGGACCTCGAAGCCTTTTCGAACGACATCAGCCTGTCCAGGACCTTCGGCCGGGGGACGGCGACCTTTGGCTTCTATACGTCCAGCACCTCCAGCGACGACCTCTGGTCGCTGGACAACCAGAAGTACGAAGTAGTGCAGCACGGCGGCGAAATGGTCACCGGCATCGCCTGCAACGCTCCGGCCGTCGACAGCTGCGGCGGCAACTTCGATATCGACGGGAGCGGCGATGCCACGTCGAACGCGTTGTACGCGGCCACTTCGTTCGACATCACCGAGGCGTTGCGGGCGGATGTCGGGGTTCGCTACGAACAATACGAGATCGACTACACGGTCGACGACGGCAGGGACGGCGATGTCGATTTCGGCGCGTCGACCGACGAGTCGGAGGTCTCGTGGACGGCTGCGCTCAACTACATGCTGACCGACGAGATGGGGGTCTTCGGCCGCATCAACCAGGGTCACCTGATGCCGCAGTTCGACACCTATCGGGACGGCCGTGCTGCTTTGGCCAGCGGCAATGACCTGATCCAGGACATCGAACAGTACGAGCTCGGCTTCAAATGGGCGACGGGCAACCTCAGCCTGTATGCGACGGGTTTCTACACCGACATCGATCCGAGAGTCGTGACCTTCGTGTTCGGCGGGGCCGCCACCCTCACGACCCAGGAATCTCAGGGAATCGAGCTCGACGCCATCTGGAGGAGCGGCACCGGTTTTTCGATGTCGCTCAACGCGACGGTCCTCGATTCGAAGATCGATGTCATCAGTGGGGCGGATCCGGCTCCGGGAATCGACGGCAAAGAGACGGAGCGGCAGCCCGGCTGGCAGGTGCGGCTGACTCCGACCTACGACTTCGACTTCGGCAGCGTCGCCAATATGGACGTGCAGGGCACCTTCTACGGCACGCTGAGCGCGGTCGATGACCGCTTTGGCGAAGCGCAGAACGTCAATGTCCTGCAAGGCTACGAGAAGCTCGATCTCGGCGCGATCCTGCGGTTCAACGAGGCGTTTATCGTGCAGCTCGCCGCCGACAACGTCACGGACGAGGATGCGCTGACCGAGAGCGATCCGCGGACGATCCTGGCCCCGAACGGCCGTTTCATCATGCCGCGGAGTTTCGAGTTAAGCGTCGGCTACGAGTTCTGAGGGGTATACGGGGGAGCCGGGTCGCACGGCCACGGCTCCCTGACCTTCGCGTTCCGTGACTGGCCTTCGGCAATTCCTGCGGCTGACGCCTTGTGTCGCCGTGCTGGTGGTGGCGTGCGCGGCACACCCGACAGCGCCGCAGGCGCTTCGATTCTCGGTGGCCGACGGTCGCGTGCTGAACGAGTTCTATCGGCACGGTCCCGTCGCAGCTCACCTCGTCCTCACGTCGGGCGCAACG
>JBQTHP010000186.1:0-3193 GCA_052389755.1 Gammaproteobacteria bacterium | reverse complement strand
TCCTTACGCGATTCGCTGGCGGGTCGCAATATCCATATCTGCTCTGTCGCGAGGGTCACTTCCACTTCGCGACGTACTCGAGGAGCTTTCTGATCGAAGCCGGCGTGTCCTTGCCCGCCGAGCGAGGATCACGCACGGCAGGCGCGAGACGTTCCGCGAGCTTCTTGCCGAGCTCGACCCCCCACTGATCGAACGCGTTGATGCCCCACACGACGCTCTGCGCGAACACCTTGTGTTCGTAGAGCGCGATCAGTCGACCGAGCGTGCGAGGCTCGAGTGCCGCGAACAGCAGAATCGAGCTGGGTCGCGCCCCGTCGTGAACCTTGTGCCACACGAGCGCTTCGTCGCGTGCAGTCGCGCGCACTTCGTCTGCGGTCTGACCGGTCATGAACGCTTCTGCCTGCGCCAGGCAGTTCGCGATCGCGAGGTCCTGCTGCGGCTGATTGCCGCACGACGAGGTTGCAGGCAGCAGAAAATCGAGCGCCGCGCGCGGTGTGCCCTGATGAATGAGCTGGAAAAAAGAGTGCTGGGCGTTGTTGCCGGGCTCACCCCAGATCACCGGTGCGGTCTCCTGGGCCACCCGACGGCCGCCGAGCGTGACGGACTTGCCGTTGCTCTCCATCTCGAGCTGTTGCAGATACGCCGGAAAACGCTTCAATCGATCGTCGTACGGCAGCACAGCGAGGGTCGGGAGCTTCTGGAAATTGACGTTCCACACGCCGAGCAGCGCCATCAGCACCGGCAGATTGTCCGGCCAGGCCGTAGTACGAAAGTGTTCGTCGATCAGATGCCCGCCGGCGAGGACCTCGATAAACCGTTCGCGACCGATCGCGATCGCGAGCGACACGCCGATCGAGGACCAGATCGAATACCGCCCGCCGACCCAGTCCCACATCTGGAAGCGATACTCGGGATGCACGCCAAACTCGTCCATCGCTCGATGATTGACCGAGACGGCGGCGAAGTGCTCGCGTACCGCGGCATCGCCCAACTTCCCCGCAAGCCACGCGCGCGCGGTGCGCGCGTTGGTCAGCGTCTCGAGCGTCGTGAACGTCTTCGAGGCGATGATGAAAAGTGTCGTCTTCGGGTCGGACTCTGCGAGTGTGTCCGCGAGCGCGCAGCCATCGACGTTCGAGATGAAAACGACATTCGGTGCGCCGCGGGTGAACGGCCGCAGAGCTTCCACCACCATCGCCGGACCCAGATCGGAGCCGCCGATACCGATGTTGACGATGCGCTCGAAGCGGCGCGCGGAGCTGCCGACGATCTTTCCCGTCCGCACTGCTTCCGCGAACGTGAGCATGCGCTCACGCTCGTCGGCCACTGCGCGCGCAATCTCCGCGCCGCCGATGTTCGCTCCCGGCGGCTGTCGAAGGGCCACGTGCAGCACAGCGCGGCCTTCGGTTGCATTCACGAGATCGCCACGCCACATCGCCTCGATGCGATCGCGCAGGTGCACGGCATCCGCGAGGGCGGCAAGCGCCGTCAGCGCATCCGCATCGATATGCTGTCGCGAAAAATCGAGCAGAAAGCCCGCCGCTTCGCGCGAGCAACGCTCGAAACGGTCGGGGTCCTGGTCGACGAGATCGCGCGTGTGGCGTGCGCGCAGCCGGGCGGCGTGCGCCTCGAGGGCACGCCACTCAGAGGTTTCAGGACCTGCGATCACACGCCCCGGTAGAACGCCGAGATGCTGTCGACGACGTACTGGAGCTGCGCGTCGCTGAGCTCCGGATAGATCGGCAACGCCAGCGCCTCGTCGGCAGCGCGCTCGGATTCCGGCAGGTCGCCTTTCTTGTGGCCGAGGTACGCGAAGCACTTCTGGAGGTGCAACGGCACGGGGTAGTAGATCTCCGTCCCGACCCCGGATGCGGTGAGATGCTCGCGCAGCCGGTCGCGATCGCGCGCGCGAATGACGTACTGGTTGTAGATGTGCCGCGCCTTCGGCATAGCGAGCGGCGTCGTGACGTAGTCTCCGAGCCTCGCGCGCGCGAACGCGGCATCGTAGAGCTTCGCGTTGCGCTGGCGGCCCGCGCTCCAGTCATCGAGATGCTTGAGCTTGATCTGGAGCACCACGGCCTGGATCTCATCGATGCGGAAGTTGCCGCCGATGAGGCCGTGGTAGTACTTGGGCTTGCCGCCGTGCACGCGGAGGATCTCGAGGCGCTCGGCGAGCGCTGCGTCGTTCGCGACGCACATGCCGGCATCGCCGAACGCGCCCAGGTTCTTCGTCGGAAAGAACGAGAGGCAACCGATGTCCCCGAAGCTGGCGGCGCGTTTGCCCTGCGGATCGTCCGAGCCGATCGCCTGCGCGGCATCCTCGATCACGCGCAGCTTGTAGCGCCGGGCGAGCGCCATGAGCTCCCCCATGTCCGCGACCTGCCCATAGAGGTGCACGGGCATGAGCGCCTTGACTTTCCCGCCCGTGCGCTTGTGGATCAACGTCTCTCCGCGCTGCTGGCACTGCCGATCGATGAACGCCTGCACGTTCGCCGGAGAAAGATTGAACGTTCGCGGATCGATGTCGCAGTACACGGGCCGCGCGCCCACGCGCGCGATCGTGCCGCCCGTTGCGAAGAACGTGTACGCGGACGTGATGACTTCGTCGCCGGCGCCGATGTCGAGCGCCATGAGCGCAACCAGCAGCGCATCCGTTCCCGAGGACACGCCGATGCCGAACTTGCACTGGCTGTATGCGGCCACGTCGGCTTCGAGCTGCTTGACCGCGGGCCCGAGGATGAACATCTGGCTCGAGCACACGCGCTCGATCGCCTGGAGGATCTCCGACCTGAGCGCGTGGTACTGAGGCTTGAGATCGAGCAGCGGCACCTGCATGCCGGCTGCCATTTTGAGCGGATTCGCCGTCATCTGAACTAATTCTCCTCGGCCCAGCATCTATCGCGCCGCGGGGTAATAGGTGCCGAGCAGCTCCACCAGGCGAAAGCTGAGGTTCTCGTCAAACAGAAGCTTCACTTGGTCGTTCTATGAGGCCAGGCGGCGTTCGCGCTCGGCGGCGAAGGCGAGCGCCGCACGGATGTGCTCGGGCTTAAGAGCGGGGAAGTCGGCGACGATCTGCTCTTCGGTCATGCCGCCAGCGAGGTAATCGAGTACATCGGACACGGTTATCCGAGTGCCGGCAATACACGGCTTGCCGCTGCGCACGCCTGGATCCGTTGTAATGAAATCCTGCCAATTC
>JBQTHP010000185.1:0-1819 GCA_052389755.1 Gammaproteobacteria bacterium | reverse complement strand
GCCGCTCGAATCGGTGACCGCGGCGGGTGGCGAATCGCTGCGCGCGGATCGCTTCGTGTTTGCCTGCGGTGCGTGGCTACCGAAGCTGTTTCCCGATGTGCTCGGCAACCGCATATTCCCCACGCGGCAGGAAGTGCTCTTCTTCGCCCCGGAAGCCGGCGACACGCGCTTCTCTCCGCCGCAGCTTCCGGGCTGGGCCGACTTCAACGACGGCGACATGTTCTATGGAATGCCGGAGCTCGAGGGGCGCGGTTTCAAGATCGCGCACGACCGGCACGGTGCGCGGTTCGATCCGGACGAAGGGGATCGGCGGCTCTCGAGCGCCGGGCTGGAGACAGCGCGGGAGTTCATGCGAAAACGCTTCCCCGCGTTGGCGGCGCGGCCGCTCACGGAGTCGCGGGTGTGTCAGTACGAGAACAGCTCGAACGGCGACCTTCTCATCGATCGCCATCCCTCGTGGCAGAACGTTTTCGTCGTGGGCGCCGGCTCGGGCCACGGCTTCAAGCACGGACCGGCAGTCGGCCGATATGCAGCCGAGCTTGCCAGCGGCAAGCTGAAGCAGGTCGAGCCGCGATTCAGCCTCACGAGCAAGGCCACCGTGCAGGATCGCGCGGTCCACTAACGCGCCGCGACGACCGGATCTTGTTTCGCGGAATCGCGGCTGAGCGACTCGTGAATCGTCCGCTCCGCCAGAGCGACTGTCTTCGCATCCGCCGGATCGTGCGCGGCGGGCCGCTGCTCGAACGAATGTGCCGCGGCGGCTGCCCACGGCGTGACCGCCATGTGCGTGCCGCTCAGACTCACGCAGCTGCTCGCGCTCAACACCATCAGCGCAATGCCCAGAATCCGCGTCATGTGCCGTTCTCCGAGTGAACTTGACCGCTGTAACGCGGGCTTGGCGAAAGGGTTGAGCGCGACGAGACCGAACTGTGCGTTGGCTCACGGCGACATAAGCTGCCGGAACTTTCGTGACGGCGTTCCGTTTGCTCCTATCCCCACCGCTATCCAAACGAGAAGGCACGAGGAGCTTGCACATGGCTTACGAGAACGAGCAGATCGGCGGCGCGCGCGAGTCGGGCGCCGCCGGCAACGGTTCGAAGGTCCGGGAGCACCTGAAGGCAGCCGGCTCCGCCGCCGGCGACGCGGCGCGCGTGCGCAGCGGGCAGGCGCAGGAGTGGGCGCGCGCTCAGCTCTCGGGAATTCAGGGGCGCCTCGAATCCAACCCACAGCGTGGCACGCTCTGGGCGCTCGGCGTCGGCCTCGTATTCGGCATCGTGTTGTCGAGCCTGCTGCGCGGCAGAAGCGAGTAGCGGCCATGGCGAATCGCGAGTCGCCCGCGCAGGCTGCGCCGGGCCCAGCCCCGGGCAAGACAGGATTGCCGTCGACCGACCGCCGGCAGCTCGCCCAGTCCGTGGGCAAGGCGCTGGCCGAAACGTACGTGCTGTACACGAAGACGCAGGCGATCCACTGGAACGTGGTCGGCCCGCTCTTCTATGCGTTGCACAAGCTCACCGAACAGCAATACGAGGATCTCGCGGAAGCGATCGACGAGCTGGCCGAGCGCATCCGTGCGCTCGATTCTCCGGCTCCGGGCTCGTTCGGCGAATTCCTCGAGCTGTCGGACATCCGCGAGACCCGCGAGAAGCAGACTGCCGAGGAGGCGGTCATGATGCTGTGCGCCGATCACGAGATGGCGGCGTGCACGTTTCGCGAGGCGACGCGCATGGCCACCGATTGCGACGACGTGGTCACCGCCGACCTGCTGACGGAACGCATGGGGGTCCACGAGAAGGCCGCGTGGATGCTGCGGTCGCTGGTC
>JBQTHP010000184.1:0-5737 GCA_052389755.1 Gammaproteobacteria bacterium | reverse complement strand
GGGCGCGCCGGTGTCGCGGGTGCGGTTCCCCCCTCCCCTCCCCCCGCCGCGGCTCCCACCCCCCCCCCCCCCCCCCCGGGGCCGCTCCGCGTCCACTCGTGGCCGCACGGCGACGGACTTGCCGGCTCCCCGTAGCCTGTAGCCTGCGCAGCCGGTATCATCCCGCGCCCTTCGAACAGCGTCCCCCAAATGCGCCGTCCCATCGTTGCCGGTAACTGGAAAATGCACGGCTCGCGCGCCGAAAACGGTGCGCTGGTCGAGGCGATCATCGCGCAACTGCCGCCCGAGTCGAACGCAGAGTGCGTGGTGTGCCCGCCGTTCGTGTATCTGCAGGACGTAGCCCGCCTCCTGCGCGACTCGCCAGTGATGCTCGGCGCGCAAAGCGTATCCGCGGAATCGCACGGGGCCTATACCGGCGAGATCGCCGCCGCGATGCTCAAGGACGTCGGCTGCACATACGTGATCGTGGGGCATTCCGAGCGGCGGCTACTGTTCGGCGAGCACGACCGCCTCGTCGCACGCAAGTACGCGGCGGCGCAGACGAAGGGCCTCATGCCGATCCTCTGCGTGGGCGAGCAGCTCGTGGAGCGCGAATCGGGGCGCACGCATGAGGTCGTCTCGCGCCAGATCGAGGCTGTGCTCGAGCTTTGCGGTGCGGAATCGCTCACGAACGCCGTGATCGCCTACGAGCCGGTGTGGGCGATCGGCACGGGCCGCAACGCCACGCCCGAGCAGGCGCAGGACGTACACGCGTTCATCCGCGGGCGGATAGGGGCCCGCGATGCTAGAATCGCGGCCGCGACGCGCATCCTCTACGGCGGCAGCGTGAAGGCCAGTAATGCGGCCGAGCTGTTCTCGATGCCCGATGTCGATGGTGGACTGATCGGCGGCGCCTCGCTCAAGGCTGAAGAATTTGTCGCAATCCTGGCGGCCGCGGCGCCGCCGGCAGCACGCGGGTTGAAATAGATCGATGTTGCGCACGGCTCTCACTGTTCTGCAGGTTTTCTCCTCGGTGGCGATCATCGCGCTCGTGCTCATCCAGCGCGGCAAGGGTGCCGACGCGGGCGCGGGTTTCGGTGCGGGCGCATCGGGCACCGTGTTCGGCGCGCGCGGTGCGCGTACCGCACTGTCGCGCGCGACGGCGCTGTTCGCGGCGATATTCATGCTGAACAGCCTCGCGCTCGCCTACATGGGCATGCGCACCGTGACGGCGCCCGAGTCCTCCGTGCTCGATCAGGCCGCGCAGACCGCACCGGTGGACAGCGCGCCGCCCGCGCCTGCACCGGGCTCGGTGCCGGCACCGGCGCCGAGCAGCGGCGACACCGCGCCCGATCGTTGATGCCCGTTTTGCCGACGTGGTGGAATTGGTAGACACACTAGCTTGAGGGGCTAGCGCCGCAAGGCGTGTCGGTTCGAATCCGACCGTCGGCACCAAGTTTCGAGGTCGCCTGATACAATGCACGGGCGTTTACGGGCCGCTGCTCATGCTCGCGAATTACCTGCCGATCCTCATCTTTCTGACCGTGGCCGCAGCCGTTGCGGTCGTCCTGCTCGTGCTCGGCACGGGCTTCGGTCGCTACTTTTCCCGCTATCACGACGACCGCGCCAAGCGCGCGCCCTACGAGTGCGGCTTCGAGCCGTTCGAAGACAGCCGCAACAAGTTCGACGTGCGCTACTACCTCGTCGCCATCCTTTTCATCGTGTTCGATCTCGAGATCGCGTTTCTCGTCCCGTGGGCCGTGGCCCTCGGCGGCATCGGGCTCTTCGGGCTCCTCTCCATGGGGATCTTCCTCGCGATCCTCGTCGTCGGCTTCATCTACGAGTGGAAGAAGGGGGCGCTCGAGTGGGATTAGAGGCGGAAGACCCAGGCGGCTTCGCGCAACGCGGCTTCTTCACGACTCAGCTCGACAGCCTCGTCAACTGGGCGCGTACCGGCTCGCTGTGGCCCATGACGTTCGGCCTCGCCTGCTGCGCGGTCGAGATGATGCACGCGGGCGCTTCGCGCTACGACCTCGACCGCTTCGGCGTCGTCTTTCGCCCGAGCCCGCGCCAGTCGGACGTGATGATCGTCGCGGGCACCCTCGTCAACAAGATGGCGCCGCCGCTGCGTCGGGTCTACGACCAGATGGCCGAGCCGCGCTGGGTGATCTCGATGGGCTCGTGCGCGAACGGCGGCGGGTACTACCACTATTCCTATTCCGTGGTTCGCGGCTGCGACCGCATCGTGCCGGTGGACGTGTACGTGCCGGGCTGCCCGCCGACGGCCGAAGCCCTCATCTACGGCATCATCCAGTTGCAGAAGAAGATCGCGCGCACCAGCACGATCGCGCGCTGAGGACTCATCGGAAGTGAACGAGCGCATCGCGAGCCTTGCGCAGAAGATCGACGCGCGCCTGGGAGATCGGGTGCACCGGCTCACGTCGCTGCCGCACGAGCTCGCCTACGAAATCGACGCGCCGGAGCTCCTCGCTTCGTGCTTCGAGCTGCGCGATGCGCTGGAGCTCGCCTTCGAGGTGCTGATCGACGTCGCGGGAATCGACTATCTCCACTACGGTCGCGACGAATGGCAGACGGAGACGGCATCGCGCACGGGATTCAGCCGCGGCGTCAAGCCCCTCACCCAACCCTCTCCCCCTGCGGGGGAGAGGGTGCCGAAGGCGGGTGAGGGGGGCGGGCGCTTTGCCGTCGCCTATCACCTGCTCTCCGTGACTCACAACCACCGCGTGCGACTGCGCACGCGCTGCCCGGATGAACCCGAGCCGGTCGTCGATTCGGTCGTCCCCGTGTGGGCGTCGGCCAACTGGTTCGAGCGCGAAGCGTTCGATCTCTTCGGCATCCTGTTCCGCGGGCATCCCGACCTGCGCCGCCTTCTCACCGACTACGGCTTCATCGGGCATCCCTTCCGCAAGGACTTTCCACTCATCGGCAACGTCGAGGTGCGCTACGACCCGGTGAAGGAGCGCGTGGTGTACGAGCCCGTGAGCATCGAACCCCGCGTGCTCGTGCCGAAAGTGATCCGCGACGACGATCATCGCTACGATCCGGCGCTGAAAGATCAGCCCCCTGGGCCGAAACCCTCCTGAGCGCCGCGATGAACGAGATCAGGAACTACACGATGAACTTCGGGCCGCAGCATCCTGCGGCGCACGGCGTGCTGCGGCTCGTGCTCGAGATGGACGGCGAGGTCATCCAGAAGGCGGATCCGCACATCGGACTGCTGCATCGCGCGACCGAGAAGCTCGCGGAGTCGAAGCCGTACAACCAGACGATCGGCTACATGGACCGGCTCGACTACGTCTCGATGATGTGCAACGAGCATGCGTACGTGCTCGCCATCGAGCGGCTGCTCGGCATGACGCCGCCGCTGCGCGCGCAGTACATCCGCGTGCTGTTCGACGAGATCACGCGCATCCTGAATCACCTCATGTGGCTCGGCTCGCACGGGCTCGACATCGGCGCGATGACCGTGTTCCTCCTCTGCTTCAAGGAGCGCGAGGAGCTCATGGACGTGTACGAGGCCGTCTCGGGCACCCGCATGCACGCGACCTACTACCGCCCGGGCGGCGTGCATCGCGACCTGCCGGAATCGATGCCTCAGTACCGTCCCTCGCGCTGGCGCTCGCAGAAGGACGTCGATCGGCTGAACGAATCGCGCCAGGGCTCGATGCTCGATTTCATCGACGCGTTCGCCGTGCGCTTTCCGAAGTCGATCGACGACTACGAAACGCTGCTCACGGACAACCGCATCTGGAAGCAGCGCACGGTGAACATCGGCGTCGTGTCACCGGAGCGGGCACTGCAGCTCGGATTCTCCGGCCCCATGCTCCGCGGCTCGGGCTTTGCGTGGGACCTGCGCAAGAAGCAGCCGTACGAGGTCTACGACCAGATGGACTTCGACATCCCGGTGGGCGTGACCGGCGACTGCTACGACCGCTATCTGGTGCGCGTCGAAGAAATGCGCCAGTCGGTGCGCATCATTCGCCAGTGCGTCGCGTGGCTGCGCGAGAACCCCGGCCCGATCATGGTGGACGACAGCAAGGTGCGCGCCCCGAACCGCGAGGCGATGAAGGACGACATGGAGTCGCTCATTCATCACTTCAAACTCTTCACGGAAGGCTATTGCGTGCCGGAGGGCGAGACCTACGCCGCGATCGAGGGCCCGAAGGGCGAGCTCGGCGTGTATCTGATCTCGGACGGCGCGAACAAGCCGTATCGGCTCAAGGTGCGCGCGCCGAGCTTCCCGCATCTCGCTTCGCTCGAGGAGATGGTGAAGGGGCACATGCTGGCGGACGTCGTCGCCGTGATCGGCACACAGGACATCGTATTCGGAGAGATCGACCGTTGAGCGACGCGAACGCCACGGCGGTGCTTTCGGAAGGTACACGCCGCGAGATCGACCACTGGGTCGCGAAATTCCCGCCGGGGCGGCAGCGCTCGGCGGTGCTGTCCGCGCTGCGCTTCGCACAGGAACAGAATCACGGCTATCTGACGACCGCGCTCATGGACGCCGTGGCGGCGTATCTGCATCTCCCGCCCGTGCAGGTGTACGAGGTCGCGAGCTTCTACTCGATGTACGAGCTGCATCCGTGCGGGCGCCACCATGTCAGCATCTGCACGAACATCTCCTGCATGCTGCGCGGCGCCGAGGATCTCGTCGCGCACGCGGAAAAGAAGCTCGGCATCAAGCTTGGGCAGAGCACTCCCGATCTTCGGATTTATCTGAAACGGGAGGAAGAGTGCCTCGCCGCGTGTACGGGCGCGCCGATGATGATGGTGGATCACGTGTTCCACGAGAATCTCACGCGCGAGGACGTCGATCGCATCCTCGATGAGCTGAATTGACATCCTCCCCGCTCTAAAGCGCGGGGATTCCCTCAACAGGCGCTCGATGTCCCGAGCGGGCGAGCAGGTTCAAGGCAGCGTTTACATCACGATCGTGCAAAACACCGCAGTCAGAACAAACCCACTGCCTTATTCCAAGGTCTGCGATACCTTTCGGCCTCGAGTCGGGCAGGCTGCCGCAACTCGAACAGACTTGGGAGGAAAAGCACTCGTCAACTTCCTCGTACCGCGCGCCATTCGCAATCGACTTGTACGCGAGCATGTTTCGGAAGGACGACCAGCCTGCATCGAGGACAGACTTCGCCATGCTGGTCTTGGCGAGACTGGCCGGCTTCACCTTGCCGACCGCGATGTAGTCAAACTCTCGTACGATGCGGGTCGAGAGCTTGTGCAGGAAGTCACGCCGCGCATTGTTGATGCGAGCGTGGATATTCGTGGCCTGGCGTTTCTTCCGGGCGCGCTGCGCGCTGGCGAGTTGGGTGGCGAGTTGTCGCAAGTGGCGCGAATTCTCGATCTTCTCGCCGGTCGAGAGCGTGGCGAACTCCTTGAGTCCAAGGTCGATACCGACGCCTCGCATCGACCGACGAGTCTGCGCCACTTGGACTTCCATCACGATGTTCAGAAACCAGTTGCGGCGCGCATCTTGCGAGAAATTCGTGCCATCCTTGATCTTGCCTTCTGGAAGCAGGCGCGATTGAAACACGCGAAATGTGTTACCAGCGAAGCGGAACGCATCGCCTTCGCGCTTGAGGTCGCGGCCTTTGAGCGGCACCCAGCCCAGCGAGCGCCGACCCCGATAGCGCAGGAACGGATGCTTCTTTTGGCGGCGGCTCTTCGCGTACTGCTCACACGCTGCATTGATCGTCCCGGCATGCAGCCCAGGCTCCTTGCTGCT
>JBQTHP010000183.1:0-5618 GCA_052389755.1 Gammaproteobacteria bacterium | reverse complement strand
CCTCGCGCGCGAGCTTCACGACGAGCTGGGCCAGTATCTGAACGCCATCAAGACCGACGCCGTATCGATTCAGGACAGGGCGGCCGACAGTCCGCCCGTGCTGCGCGCCGCGTCCGCCATCGTCGGGCATGCAGATCACGTGCACGGCGTCGTGCGCGATCTGATCCGCAAACTGCGGCCGGTGGGGCTCGATGAGCTCGGACTTCAGGCGGCGCTCGAACACAGTCTCGATCATTGGCAGCAGCGGTTGCCGGCCGTGCGGTTCGCCGCATCCTTCGAGGGCGATCTCGATGCTCTCGGCGAGCAGATCGCGCTCGTCCTCTATCGGCTCGTGCAGGAAGGATTGACGAATCTTTCGACGCACGCCCGTGCGCGATCCGTTCGGATTCGGGTGGCCCGCACCCGTTTGCCCCCGGACAGCGACGAGTCGATCGTCTTCGAGATGACTGACGACGGCTGCGGCGCCGATCTCTCCGGCAAGCAGTCGGGCCTCGGGTTGATCGGCATGCGAGAGAGAGTCGAGATGCTCGGCGGACGCTTGCGCATCACGACCGAACCCGCGAAAGGCTTCAGCATCGTCGCGCAGATCCCGGTGAGCGTTCGCACGGCAGAATCGTCTTGATGAGCCGGCGGTTGACGGTTCTGCTGGTGGACGACCACGCGGTGGTACGCGAAGGCTATCGGCGTCTGTTGGAGGACAGCGGCAGAATCACCGTGGTGGGCGAGGCCGCCGATGCCGCGCACGCTCACCAACAGTTGTCGGGACTCGCACCGGATGTGATCGTCATGGACATCGGCTTGCCCGGTGTCAGCGGTATCGAAGGCATGCGCCGCATCCTCGTGCACCGGCCCGACGCCCGCGTGCTCATATTCAGCATGTACGAGGACGCCATCTTCGTGCGCCGGGCACTCGATGCAGGCGCCGCGGGCTATCTGACGAAAGCGAGCGCGCCGCGACTGCTGGTCGAGGCGGTCGATACCGTTGCCTCCGGTCAGCGTTACCTCAGCCCCGATATAGTGCACGCGCTCGCGCTCGCCCCCCATCCACAGCAATCGCTCTCAGGCAGGGAATTCGAGGTTCTCAAGCTCCTCGTGCAAGGAAGCTCCGTGGGCGAAATTGCGCAACAGCTCGGCGTGCATCCAAAGACCGTCGCGAACCATCAGTCTGCGATCAAACAGAAGCTCGGTGCGGGCACGGCGGCACAGCTCTACCGGATTGCGATGCGGCTCGGTCTGGTTCCGCCGGCCTGAGGACGGACATCGTACCATTGTGGGCGCGAGGCACACATGAACTGGACCGGCGTCATCCCCGCGATCACCACGAACCTGAAGGCCGACGGCGCGATCGATCACGCGGCGCTCGCGCAGCATTGCCGCTGGATGATCGACAGCGGCTGCCGAGGGATCGTCTGCTGCGGCTCGCTCGGCGAGGCGGCGACGCTGAGCTTCAACGAGAAACTCGCGGTGGCCCAGAGCTGCGTGAAGGCGGTGGGCGAACGCGAGCCCGTCGTTCTCGGCATCGCCTCGCTCAGCACGGCTGAAGCGGTGGCCCTGGCGCGCGGTGCCGCCGAAGCTGGCTGCGCAGGGCTCATGGTGCTGCCGCCCTACGTGTACAGCACCGACTGGCGCGAAATGCACGCGCACGTGAGCGCAATCATCACGGCCACGACGCTCTCGTGCATGCTCTACAACAACCCGCCCGCGTACCGAACGGACTTCCTGCCCGGAGAGATCGCGGAGCTCGCGACAGAGCACTCGAATCTTCAAGCAGTGAAGGAATCGAGCGGCGACGTGCGCCGCATCACCGCGATCAAGGCGCTGCTGCGCGATCGCTTGACGGTTCTCGTAGGGCTGGACGATGCAATCGTCGAAGGCGTAGCCGCCGGCGCACAAGGCTGGATCGCGGGACTCGCGAATGCGTTTCCTGAGGAGTCGGTCGCGCTTTTCGATGCGGCCGCGCGCGGCGATCAGGCGCGCACGGACGAGCTCTATCGCTGGTTTCTCCCGCTGCTTCGGCTGGACACGCTTCCGAAGTTCGTGCAGTACATCAAGTGGGTGCAGGCCGCGGTCGGGCGCGGAACGCCCGTCGTGCGCGCGCCGCGCCTGGCGCTCGAAAGCGCGGAGCTCGTGATGCTGAGGACGCTGCTCACGCAAGCGCTGAAGACCCGACCCACACGGTCATGAGTGGTCTGGAAGCGATCGAGCGCGCGTCGAGCGACGAGCTTCGCGCCTTACAGCTCGAGCGGCTGAGCTGCTCGAGTTTGGCTCGTACGGGCGCGCGGAACGTAGCTCGATCACCGGGTGGAGTGTCGACATGAACTGGAGTGAGACGCCCCATCTGCTCAGCGATTCGGCGCGCACGCCCTATGACTATCTGGGCGGCGGCCGGTATCAGGTCGCCAGAAGCATCATCGAGGCCACGCAGATCAGCAACGTCAACAACGCCGCGTCCTGGACCGCTCCATACATTTCAACAGAGTGATCAGGCTGTAAGGAACTCCTCCGACCTGCGACTACCATGCAGGATGGGGTCGGAAGTCGAGGATCGCGATGAGCGCTATCTGCGTGCAGCGGCCGAATTCGGGCCTGCGCTGGCGCGCTTCGCGCGCGCATACGAAGCCAATGCGGACCAGCAGCACGATCTCCTGCAGGACATTCATTTCGCGTTGTGGCGCAGTCTCGAGAAATTCAACGGTCGATGTTCGCTTCGTACCTGGGTCTATCGAGTCGCGCACAACGTCGTGATCTCGACCCGGCTGCGCCGGCGGCATCGGCGAGCGCAGCTCGTCAGCCTGCACGACCTCGTGGAGATGGAGGGCGGGGAGAACGTCGAACAGGCAGCGGGCGACCAGCAGCTACTCGCACGGCTCTACCGGGTCATCCGGCGGCTGAAAGCACCCGATGACCAGGTGTTGCTGCTTTACCTCGAAGACGTCGATTCGACCGCCATCGGCGAGATCACAGGCCTCTCGCCGGGCGCCGTGGCGACTCGCATCCATCGCACAAAGGCGTTGTTGGCGCGGGACTTCAGGCAAGGCGAACCGCGATGACCGACATCAAGACCGTCTGGAAGAACCAAGCTACGGAGGATACCGGCATGATCATGCTGTCCGACATCCGCAAGCACGCGGCGAGTTATCGATCGCGAATCCGCTTGCGCAACGTCGTGTTGTACGTCTATTCCATCGCGAACATCGCAGCCAGCGCCTGGCTGCTGCACTCGGGACGCCTCGCGGCGTACGCCGCACCCATGGTGCTCATGATCGTGGCGCACCTGTTCGTGCTCTGGCAGGTCTGGCGGCGAGCCGCAGCGCGCGACCTGCCGGGCGCGCTCGCGGCGCGAGGTGCACTCGATTTTCACCGGCACGAGCTGCAGCGCCAGCACGCGGTCGCATCGCGAGCCTGGCTCTGGTACATCGCGCCCTTCATGCCGGCGCTGATCTGGGAGATCGGGCTGCGGGCGCAGATGGAGACGCCGGACATCCCTCCTGAGGTCGATCGCTGGATCGTAGCCATGATCATCGTGGGAGCAGTCTTCTTCTGGAGCAGCGTGTGGCTCCTTTTCTCGCGTGCGGCCGCGCGCCTCGAACTGCAGATCCGGGAGTTGAACGGCCTGAAAGCAGAATGAGCGGGGATCGCACGCAGACGGATGCGCGGTGCCGTGCGCGCGGAGGTGAAAGACCCGGGCGCCATCGAGCGGTCGATGGGCAAAGCCAAACGCGTCGTGGATCGCCGCAAGGGGTGACAGGCGCAAGTGGTCCGGGAGTGGCCCGGAATGCCCGATGGCGTTTTCATTCGCTCCACGATACGGACTCGAAGTCGCCCGGTCAGGGCTGAAGCGGCGGAATCGGCAGGGCAGAGCGGGCCGTCACCTGCCGCAGCATGAAACTCGTCTCCACCTGGGAGACGCCCGGAATGCGCGTGAGCCGCTGTTTGACGAAGCGCTCGTACGCCTGCAGGTCCGACACGATCACCCGCAGCAGATAGTCGTCGCGACCGGTCATGAGGAACGCTTCCATCACTTCGGGCGCTTTGCCGATCGCGGCCTCGAACGCGGACAGCACTTCCTCGCTCTTGCGGCTCAGGCGCACGAGCACGAATGCCACCATCGGCAGGCCGACGAGCGCATGGTCTACGCGTGCGCCGTAGCCACGGATCACGCCCCCGTCCTCGAGCAGCCGCAGCCGGCGAGCGCAGGCTGAAGGCGAGAGCGATACACTCTTCGCGAGCTCGGCGATCGGCATGCGCCCTTCGGTCTGCACGAGCTGAAGAATGCGCAGGTCTGTGGTATCGAGCCGGGAGATCGTGGTTTTCTTCATTCAGCGGCCCTCGTTTCGCTGAAAGCACGAAAATACCCCAAGTTTGTGGCGAATTCAGCGGCTTCTGACGGAAGCTGCAGGAGGTTTCAGATCCCATGCGCACGGAGAGTCGTCCCATGGTCGCAAGCCTCCCCAAGCCTGCGTTCGGAACCGTGATCGCCGAGCACATGGCGGTCGCCACGTTTCGCGACGACCGCTGGGGCCCGCACGAGCTCAGGCGGACGGGACCGATCGAGATGCACCCCGGCGCACACGTGCTGCACTACGCGAGCACCTGCTTCGAAGGCTTCAAGGCCTACCGCTGGGCCGACGGCACGATCAACGTGTTCCGCGTCGATCGTCACATCGCGCGCCTGCGTCAGAGTGCGCGTCTGCTCGCCCTGCCCGAGCCGGATGAGGCGCAGACCGCCGAGATGATTCGCGCGACGATCGATCGCAATCGCAGCGCCGTTCCCGAAGCACCGGGCGCGCTGTACATGCGACCACTCCTGTTCGGCACCACGCCCAACATCGGCGCCGCATCGCTGCCTGCGGCGGAAGCGACGCTGATCGTGCTGGCAAGTCCCGTGTGGGACTACTTCGCCGGCGGCGCGAAGCCGCTGCGCATCTACGTCGACGATCAGAACGCCCGCACCGCGACTCACCTCGGCATCGTGAAGACGGGCGGCAACTACGCCGCGGCAATGGGCCCGACGCTCGTGGCGCGCAAGCAGTACGGCGTGGACCAGGTGCTGTTCTGCCCGGGCGGCAGCGTGCAAGAGACGGGCGCCGCGAACTTCCTGATGCTCCGTGACAAGCACCTGGTCACGCGCAGCCTGGACACCACGTTTCTGCACGGCGTGACGCGTGATTCGCTGCTCGCGCTCGCGCGCAGCCAAGGTTATCGCGTAGAGGAGCGTGTGTTCGACGTCGCCGAGATGCTCGAATGGGTGCGCAGCGGCGAGGCCGCGCTATCGGGCACGGCAGCCGTGCTCGCTGGCGTGGGCTCGCTCGTCTATCGCGGTCAGGAGCACAAGGCCGGAACCGGCGATATCGGTCCGGTGACGCGCGCGCTGCGCGCTGCGCTCGTCGCGATTCAGCAGGGCGAGGCGCCCGATCGATTCGGCTGGCTGACGCGCGTCTAGGGCGTGTTAACACTACTGGCGTAGTGCTTCGATGATGAGCGCGAAGTTGATGAAGGCGATGAACACCAGGTCGAGCTTGTCGAAGCGACTGAAGACGCGGCGGAAGCCTTTGAGCCTGCGGAACAGCCGCTCGATCTCGTTACGGCGTCGATACAGGGCTTTCTTGAGTATCCAG
>JBQTHP010000182.1:0-1768 GCA_052389755.1 Gammaproteobacteria bacterium | reverse complement strand
CTGCTCGCGCAGATCGAAGCGCTTCTGCAGCCGTCCAAGTAAGCAGATCAAACGCGCGTCACGCCGCACTCGCTGTTCGGTGATCATCACGTATATACGGCGGCCAGTCAGGCGCAAACGCGAGCGCTGGCCGCACGTTGTTGGATTCGATGACGCGCCGTTTCCGTCCGATCATCGCGGCAACGTTCTGGTTATCGGCGCCGTCTTTGCGGGCGAACGACTCGACGGCGTGCTCTCGTGTTTCGTCCGCCGCGACGGAGCGAACGCAACCGCGCGGTTGGCGGCCTGCGTCAAGCAGTCGCGCTTCTACCCACAGCTGCATGCGGTGCTGCTGCAGGGGATCGCATTCGCAGGCTTCAACGTCGTGGATATCCAGGCGCTGTCCGCGGCGCTGGCTCGACCAGTCATGGTCATCGTTCGACGGCGGCCGAATCTTGCGGCAGTCCGGCACGCGTTGCTGACGCGAGTGCGAGGAGGCGAGCGCAAGTGGCAACTCGTCGAGCGCGCAGGCTCCCTGGACGAAATCCACGGGCTGTTCGTTCAACGCGCAGGCCTTTCGCTGGAACAGGCAGCCGCCGTGCTTCACCTGCACGTGCGCCATGGGGTCCTGCCTGAACCTCTGCGAACTGCGCACTTGATTGCGGGTGGAGTGCGATAGGAACGATGTCATTTGACACGGTCACCGCCCGGGGATACGGTCGTGAAGCGTTGCGTTGGCGCTCCATTCACTTCCCGTGGGAGGAAGCGCTATGTCCCACTACATGTTGCAGTTTGCGTACACGGCTGACACCTGGGCCGCGCTCCGATCGAACCCTGCGGACCGCACTGCCACGGTCAGCGCGCTCGCTGAGAAGCTCGGCTGTCGGCTGATCAGCCTCTACTATCATTTCGGCGAGTACGACGGTGTCGCGATCTTCGAGGCACCGGACGACACGGCGGCCAATGCGCTGGTGATCGCTGCGACTGCGCCCGGGCACCTCAAAGCCACAAGAACCACGCGGTTGATGACGCCCAGCGAAGCCGTCGCGGCGATGCGCAAGGCGAAGAGCGCGGACTTCGAAGCACCACGGCGTTAGCGCGAGAGTTCTGAGCTGGCGGATCAAGGCTCAGGCCGGGCAGCGGCCCGGATCGGGCACGGTCGGTACGTAGCCGGGTGGATCGACGTCGTCGAGTTCGCGGCGCAGTTCTGCGAGCCGCGCCAGTGTCCGCTGCAACTGCCCCGCGAATAACGCAGCGAATTTGCTCTTCATAGCCCCTCTTTCCGCACTTTGACCGAGAGCCCGTAAAGGCAGAATTGTGTCGGCACCCGCCCCAGCGCCCGCGATGTCAGGCGGCGAGTTATCCGGCACGCAGATCACACCCAGCATCGTATTCGAGCAGCGTAGGCCAAAAGTGTTCAGGAACGAGCCGTCGATCTCGGTCGCTGGGCGCACAAAAACGGCGGGCAACTCGTGTTGCCCGCCAAGGCCGGGAACCTGCCGCCGCTCAATCGTCGAAGTCGTTCTCCCCCTCGAGCTCGATCTCGCGCGCCACGAGCACAGTTCCTTCGAGCCGGCCGTCGACCGATACCAGGCGCCCCGGAGCGCGCGCAAAGAACTCAGCGGCGCTGATATTGCCGTCGCTCTCATTCTCGAATTCGGTGTTGGCGTCCGTCATCACGGTAACCCCCAGGATCGTGAGCTGCGGCTGCGCCACGTTCGCCGCGGGTCCGCGCAACTCGATCTCGTCCTCATCGTCGTCGCGCTCGACGCGCGCGGCGGCAATGCTG
>JBQTHP010000181.1:0-3426 GCA_052389755.1 Gammaproteobacteria bacterium | reverse complement strand
TCGGCACTATCTCCCCTGCCTGACTATGTCGGGTGATGTTGGCCCCGGCACGTGCAGGGCCGGAAATGGTGGCGGCCGCGCGAATGCCTGAACCGTTCGAGCCGACATAATTTTCCGGTTTCACAGGCTGCTGAGAAACCCGAGGAGTTGATCGCCCGGACGGTACCTGGCGGCACGGCCCCGGGGCGGGCTGGTCTTGGCGAGCGCTCGCTCTTTCATCGCGAGCGTCGCCTCCAGATAGATCTGCGTGGTTTCCACTGATTCATGGCCGAGCCACAGCGCAATGACCGAGCGATCGACGCCTGCCTGGAGCAGGTCCATGGCCGCGGTGTGCCTCAAGCGGTGTACGGTCACGCGCTTGTGCGCCAACGACGAACACGTGCGCGACGCGGTCTGCCGGTGTTTGTGCAGCATGTATTGCACGCCGTGAATCGTGAGACGGCGGCCCGTGGCGCTGGGAAAGAGGACGTTGCCCGTGCCACGCCGTGGCTCACGCAACCACCCCTGGAGCACCTGGCGTGTAGGGCGGGCCAGTGGCGTGCAGCGCTCTTTCCGTCCTTTGCCGACGACCCGCACGTGCGCGCCAGTGCCGAAGACGACGTCCTCGCGGGTGAGGCCCGTCATTTCGGAGACGCGGAGGCCGGTCTGGACCGCCACCAGCAGAAACGCGTGATCGCGCCGGCCGAACCAGGTCCGCTGATCGGGCGCGGCCAGCAGCGCGTCGACTTCAGCGCGGGTGAGGAATTGCACCAAGGTCCGCGTGAAGCGCTTACTGGGAATGGCCAGCACCCGCTGGATCTGGGCGGCATGCGTCGGCAGCTCGAAGGCCGCGTAGCGAAAGAACGAATGGAACGCCGTCAGGCGAAGATTCCGACTGCGGATACTGAGGCCGTGCCGTTCCAGATCGTCGAGAAACGCCACGATCAACGGGGCGTCAAGTTGGTCGAAGGTCAGCCGCGCGGGCGGCGTCTGGAGACGCTGCTGCACGAACTTCAGAAAGTGCCGGAAGGTGTCCCGATAGGAAGTGATGGTGTGGGGACTGGCCTGGCGCTGCTGCATCAAGCGTTGGGTAAAGAAGCGCTCCACGAGCGGCGCCAAGCTGACCGGCAGCGTCATGGCTGATCCTCCCAGCGGGACTCCAGCCGGCGCATCGCCTCACGCATCAACTCCGGAGAACCGCTCAAGTACCACTGGGTGTCGGCGACGTGCACGTGGCCCAGATAGGCCGACAAGAGCGGCAGTTTCCGCTCGGGATCCTGATGGGCGCGATACCAGCGGACGAGAGTCCACGTCGCGACGCGGTGCCGGAAGTCATGCAGCCGCGGTCCCCGACGGTCGGAGGGGCCCCGCAGGCCAATCTGTCGGGACAAGGCGTAGAAGGTCCGGTGGATCTCGCCACCGTCCAGCCGATTCCCGCAGCTCGAGACGAAAAAATACGAGGACACGGGCCGGTGCCGCCAGTGACGGGCCCGGCGGCGGAGATACTCGGCGAGGACCTCGCGGGTGGACGTGTGTAAGGGGACGAGTCGGCTCTTGCCGAACTTCGCCCCGCGGACGGTCAACACGGCGGCCTCGAGGTCGACATCGCGCACCTCGAGGTTTTGCGCCTCGCTGAGGCGGAGCCCCGTGACACTCAACAGACCAAAGAACGTGTAGTACACCCACGGGCGCAGCCGCCCGCGCTCATACCGGCAGGGCAGATTGCGGGCGGCGCGCAAGAGGGTGCGAATCTCGGACGCCGAGTACAGATACGGCCGGGCCCGCTGCGGCTGAAAGGGCAAGAGCTGCGGCGCAGGCACTTCGGTGCAGGGATCGGTGGCGCGGCGATAGTGCGCAAAGGCCCGCACGTAGCTGAGGCGCCGGGCCCAATACGCCGGTTGCGCATGCGCCGGCTGTTGCGCCCAGGTCAGCGCCAACGCCTGGGTGATCACGGGCGCCCGCTGCTGCTCCAGGAACCCGACGAACGCGAGGAGTCCCTTGCCCGCATCCTGGAGCTTGAAGCCGAGGGCGCGCCGCATGCGGAGGTACTCGTGGACGGCCTGGCGCAGCGGGGTCATCGCGCACCTCCCGGCCAGGGCAACGCGAGCGTGCGTAACGCCGTGAGGTCCACCTTGGCGTAGATGGTGGTCGTTTGGGGACTGCGATGCCGCAGGAGGTCGCCGATTTCGGTCAACGAGGCGCCGCGGCGCAACATTTCGGTCGCCAGCGCGTGACGAAACTGATGCGCGCCCGTGGTCGGGGCGTGGATATTGGCGCGCTGGAGCGCATGCCGAATAACCGACCCCACGCTGCCCTGGCGCACAAAGCCGCCGATGGGTGCCTTGCTGCGCAGGAACACACGACGACTCGTGCTGCGCGGGCGTCCGCGGCGCAGATAGGCGGCGATCGCCGCGCCGACATCTGCCGGAAGTGGCAGGGCGGTTCGATGACCGCGCTTCCCTCGGACGCTCACCAGTCCAGCGTCCCAGTCGATATCGTCAAGCTCGAGACCAGCCACTTCACCGGACCGCAGACCGAGGCGTGCGAGCAGGAGCACGATCGCGTAGTCGCGGCGGCCGATCGCGGTCCGCCGATCGAAACTGGCCAGCAACTGACGAACCTGGTCTGTCCCAATCGCGCGCGGGATCGCGGGCATCGACCAATTGGCGACCACGGGGACGGCCGCTGCCAAATCCAGCGTGACGTCGCCACGATAGCGCGCGTACCGCAGGAACGAACGCATCGCGGTCGTCAGGAGCTTGGCGCGCTTCAGATGCAAACGAGGCGCTTGGCGCTGGACAAATCTGACGACATCGCGCGCACACAGATGAGACAGCGCAACCCGTCCGCGGCCGAATCGATCCGTCAGAAAGCCGTCGACGAACGGCACGTAGTTTACGCAGGTGGCATCGGCCAGCCCGCGCTCGTTGCGCAAGTAGGCCGCGAACGTCCGCACCTCTTGGTCAACCGGGGTCAGCCGACAGGGTGAGACCTTTTCCGCCGGAATCACGCTGTGCCGACGCAGAAACCCCAGAAACTGTCTGAGCGCCGCCACATCGCCTTTGTGGATCTGCACCCGTCGAGCGCGAGCTCGCAGGTACCCTTTCAGATGCTCCGATGAGACGTGCTGCAGTCGCACGCTCCGCTGTCCAAGCCATCGGCTAAAACCGGCCGCGAGTAGCACTCGCCGGTACCGTGACTGCCGCGCATATCCTTCATCGCGCGCGTACTGCGCGAACGCCGCAATCTGTATCGCCAAAGGGCCCGTCAGCGGCCGCGACACGACGAAGTCGTCATCGATGATGAACTTCATAGTGGACTCCTTTTCCAGCGCGGGGATCACGCCAGAGGAGTCCAGAACTATGTCGCGACAGCTTCGCGCGGGTGCCCACTAAACGAGGCCAGCATGGCCGGACAAGACATAGTCAGGAAGGGGAGATAGTGGCG
>JBQTHP010000180.1:0-29636 GCA_052389755.1 Gammaproteobacteria bacterium | reverse complement strand
GCGTCCGGGCCGGGGTGTCCTCGTCTGCTGTGTTGCCGGCTTTTTTATTTTTGTGCGGTCTGTTTGGGTTACGCGGCAAGCCGGTAGCCGCCCTCCTTGACCCTTCCTCCGCCGCGCCGCCATACTGCCCTCAAATGTCGTCACAACAGCTCAATCCGCTTCGCCCGTGGTGGTGGCGCCGCACGTAAACGGAGTGGGCTGCTCGCGCGCTGCTGCGTGATCTAGACGACGCAAGGTTTTCGAAGCTCTCGAACCCATCTCCGGCCGACACCGGTGATGGGTTTTTCGTTTTTTCCGGCCACATGAAACCGTCATTCGACATCTGGGGCGACCTCGATACGCCGGTCTCGGCGTTCATGAAGCTGGCTGCATTCCGGCCGCGCTTTCTGCTCGAAAGCGTGGAGGGCGGAGAGCGTCTCGCGCGTTACTCGTTCATCGGTTTCGGGGACTGTCTCGAGGTCCGGCTCGATCGCGATGGGCTTGCGATCGGCGGCGAGCGCCGCGCGATGCCGCGCACGCGGGATGAGCTCCTCGGCAGCCTGCGCGATGCGCTCGCACGCGCGCCCGTTCCGCAGCCGGCGATCGCGTCGGTTCCTCTTGCGGGTGGTCTCGTCGGATACGCTTCGTACGACGTCGTGCGGTTCTTCGAGCACCTTCCCGCGCGCGCGCCGGTCGGAGAAACGCCGGCGCTGCACTATGTCGCGCCGCGATCCCTGCTGGTGTTCGACCATCTCACCCGCGGCATCGCGCTGCTGCACGCCGGAGCCGAAAGCGAGCGGCAATCCCTGCGGCGCGAGGTGATCCGGGCGCTGCGCGGCTCGCTGCCGGACGGCGCGCACGCTGGACGCTGCGGCTCGCCCGAAGCCTCACTGAGGCGCGCCGAGTTTCTGGCGGGAGTCAGGCGCACGCAGGACTACATTGCCGCGGGCGATGTCTATCAGCTCGTGCTCTCGGTGCGCTTCGCCGGTCGTCATTCGCTCGATCCGTTTCAGGCGTACCGCGCGCTGCGGCTCATCAACCCGTCGCCGTACATGTACTACTGCGCGCTCGGCGAGGTGACGGTCGTCGGTTCCTCGCCCGAGGCTCTGGTGCGGCTGAACGGCACGCGCGCGCAGCTGCGGCCGATCGCCGGGACACGGCCGCGGTCGGAAGACGACGCCGTCGACGCCGCGCGCGAGGCCGAGCTGCGCGCGGATCCGAAAGAGAATGCCGAGCACGTGATGCTCGTGGATCTCGCGCGCAACGATCTGGGGCGCGTGGCGAGCGCCGGAAGCGTGCGCGTCGAGCCTTATCGTGCGATCGAGCGCTACAGCCACGTCATGCACATCGTCAGCGGCGTGCACGGCACGCTCGCGCCGGGTCGGGACGCGTTCGACCTGTTCGCGGCGGCGTTTCCGGCCGGAACACTGGTCGGCGCGCCCAAGGTGCGCGCGATGCAGATCATCGACGAGCTCGAACCCGTGAGCCGCGGGCTTTACGGCGGAACCGTCGGCTATTTCGGCGCGAGCGGCGACATGGACCAGGCGATCACCATCCGCACGCTCGTGTTCCGCGGCGACGAGTTCAGCTACCAGGCGGGTGCAGGGGTGGTCGCAGACAGCGTGCCGGAAACCGAGCACGAGGAAGTGCTCGCGAAGAGCGCTGCGCTCGTGCGCGCCCTCAAGCTCGCGGAGGAGGGGCTGTGATGCGCGCAACCGGCGCAGCGCGGCTTCTGCTCGTGGACAATTACGACTCGTTCACCTACAACCTCGTGCAGGCGTTTCTCGTGCTGGGCGCGGACGTACGCGTGCATCGCAACGATGCGATCAGCGTCGCTGAGGCGCGCGCTCTCGAGCCCACGCACCTCTGCATTTCGCCCGGACCCGGCACGCCATACGATGCCGGCATCTCGATGGAGATGATTCGTGCGTTCGCCGGACGCATTCCGGTGCTCGGAGTGTGTCTCGGACATCAGTCGATCGTCGAGGTATTCGGCGGAAAGGTCGTACGCGCGGCGCGGCTGATGCACGGCAAGACATCGCCCGTGCATCACGACGCACGCACGGTGTTCGCGGGGCTGCCGCAGCCGTGCGAGGTGGGCCGGTATCACTCTCTCATCGCGGCGCCGGACCGCATGCCGTCCGAGCTCGAAGTGAGCGCTCGCACCGCTGAAGGCGAGATCATGGGCGCGCGGCATCGAACGCTCACGGTCGAAGGGGTGCAGTTCCATCCGGAAAGCATCCTGACGCCCGACGGCCCGAAGCTCATCGACAACTTCCTGAAGCTGCGCGCGGGCGAATGGCGTGCGGAGACGGTTGCGGGAGGCGTTCGTGCAAGCTCTGCGTAATTCTCTCGAGCGATTGCTCGAGCGGCAGGATCTGGGCGAGACGGAGGCGGATGATCTGCTGTCGGCACTGACCGGCGCGGACGTGCCGCCCGCGCAGGCCGGCGCGATTCTCGCGGCGTTGCGCAGCAAGGGCGTGGTCGCGAACGAATTGCGCGGCTTCGCGCGCGCGATGCGCAGGCTCGCGCGCCGGCCGAACCTGCCGCGCGATCTGCGGGCGATCGACATCGTCGGCACGGGCGGCGATGGCTCCGGCAGTCTCAACATCTCGACCGGCACCGCGCTTCTGACTGCGGCTTCCGGCTTGCCCGTCGTAAAGCACGGCAATCGTTCGGTGTCGAGCCGCGCGGGCAGCGCCGATGTGCTCGAAGCGCTCGGGCTTACGCTTCCCCTCGACGAACAGGCGGCCGTGGCATGCCTTGCGGCCACGAACTTCACGTTTCTGTTCGCACCGTACTATCACCCCGCAATGAAGGCGCTCGCGCCCGTGCGCACGGCGATGGGCGTGCGAACGGTGCTCAACATTCTCGGGCCGCTCATGAACCCGGCCGAGCCGTCGTTTCACCTGATCGGCGCATACAGTCTCGACGTCGCCCAGCTCATGGCGCACACTCTCGCAGGCCTGCCGATGGAGCGCGCGTTCGTGATTCACGGCGCGGAAGGCTGGGATGAGCCCACCCCGGTCGGGCCGTTCACCGTATTCGACGTGCATCCCGGCTGCGTGGACGTGGAAGTACGCGTACCCGCCGACTACGGGCTCCAGGGCTGCGCAGCCGCGCAGCTCGCCGGCGGCGATGCGCACCACAACGCTCGCGCACTTCGCAGCGCCCTGAGCGGGGATGAGTCCGCGGGTGCCTATCGCGATTGCCTGCTGCTCGGTGTCGCGCTGGCGCTCGAAGTCGCGGGCGAAACGCGCCTGCCCCGCGAGGCGATCGCGCGCGCCGCGCATGCAATCGACAGCGGGGCGGCGCGCAACGTGCTCGACGGCGTGGCGGGTTTCTCGATGGCGCCTCGTCCCGCATGAGCTTTCTCGCGGAGATGGCCGCCGGGAGTCGGACGCGCGTGACCGAGGCCCGCAGGCGCGCACCGGAGTCCGTTCTGCGCGCGCGCATCCACGAGCTGCCGCCGCCGCCGTCGATCGCCCGCCACGCCGACGGGTTCGATCTGATCGCCGAAGTGAAGCTGCGCTCGCCTGCGGCGGGTTCCCTCTCGCGCGCAGGAGGCGAAGACGCAGGCGCGCGCGCCGCGGCGTATGCGCGAGCCGGTGCGGCCGGCGTGTCGGTGCTCACCGAGCCCCGTCGGTTCGACGGCGCAATGGAGCATCTCGAAGGGGCGGCGAAAGCACTCGCGCCACTGCGGATTCCGGCGATGCGGAAGGATTTTCTCGTGGATCCCTATCAGGTCCTCGAGGCGCGCGTCGCCGGGGCGGGTGGTGTGCTCGTGATCCTGCGCATGCTCACGCGTCGCGAGCTCGATGCGATCCTCGACGCCACGGAGCAGCTCGCCTTGTTTGCGCTGCTGGAGGCGTTCGACGCGAACGATCTCGAGCTCGCGCATGAGGTGCTCGCGGCGCGTCCGCGGGAGCGGCTGCTCGTTGGATTGAACTGCCGCGATCTGGCGACGCTGCAGATCGTCCCCGATCGCCTCATCGATCTCGCGGATCGCCTGCCGCGCGGCGCGCCGCGCGTAGCCGAAAGCGGAGTGACCACGGCCGACGACGCAGCCCGCGTCGCCGCCGCGGGCTACGACTTCGCGCTCGTAGGCAGCGCGCTCATGCGAGCGCCCGATTCCGCGGTGCTCGTTCGCGAGATGCTCGCGGCGGGTCGCGCCGCGCGGCGACCCCCTCACCCTTCCCTCTCCCCCGCCAGCGGGGGAGAGGGTGCCGAAGGCGGGGGGGGGGGAGGGGGCTCAAGAGCTGTGGGCTCACGACACCGGCTGCCGTCGCCGCAGCGATCGATGCGCGCGTGGATGCGATCGGCTTCGTGTTTTCGCCATCAGTGCGGCGAGTGACGCCGGAGCAGGCGGTGGCGCTCGCTGTCCCGGCCCGCGGACACGTGCGCTGCATCGCCGTGATGCGGCAGCCGTCGCAGACGTTGCTCGATGAGGTGCTGGAGCGATTTGAGCCTGACGAGGTGCAGGCCGACGCAACGGCTCTCTCGTTGCTGCGCATTCCGCGCGGCCTCGCGGTCCTGCCCGTTGTTCGCGCCGGCGAGAATGTGCCCGCATCGTTGCCGGAGCGTCTGCTGTTCGAAGGTCCGGACAGCGGTGCGGGACGGGCGACGGACTGGGCCGAGGCGTCCAGGCTTGCTCGACGAATCGCGCTCGTCCTGGCCGGCGGTCTTTCCCCGGACAATGTCGCCGCGGCCATCGAGCAGGTCCGGCCGTTCGGAGTCGACGTATCGAGCGGCGTCGAGGAAAGCGCGGGCGTGAAGAGCGTCGCGCGCATTGCCCGCTTTGCCGACAATGCGCGCGCGGCGTTCGCGCGCGTGACGTCATAGGAAACGCACCACCATGGATCGCGCGCGTCTGCTCGAGGACATCCTCGCCGGAAGGTTTCCCGATGAACGCGGGCGCTTCGGGCCGTACGGCGGGCGTTACGTGCCGGAGACACTGATTCCGGCCCTCGATCGGCTCGAGAGCGCCATCCGCACGCATCTGCACGCGCCGGCGTTCGAGCAACGCTTCATGCGCGAGCTGCGTACGTGGGTCGGACGGCCCACTGCGTTGACGCCCGCCACGCATCTGTCCGCGGACTGGGGCGTCGAGGTGTGGCTGAAGCGCGAAGATCTCGCGCACACGGGGGCCCATAAGATCAACAACGCGATCGGCCAGGCGCTGCTTGCGAAGGAGGTCGGCGCGACGCGCATCGTCGCGGAGACGGGTGCGGGCCAGCACGGCGTCGCGAGCGCCGCCGCATGCGCACGCGTCGGCCTGCCGTGCACGGTGTACATGGGCGAGGTCGACATGGAACGTCAGGCGCCCAACGTCGGACGCATGCGTCTCCTCGGCGCGACCGTGGTGCCGGTGACGAGCGGCGATCGCACGCTGCGCGCGGCCATCGACGAGGCACTGCGCGATTGGGTGTCCGACCCGCTCGATACCTACTACCTTCTCGGTTCCGCGGTGGGCCCGCATCCCTATCCGTACCTCGTGCGCGAGCTGCAGGCCGTGATCGGACGGGAGGCACGCGAGCAGATACTCGAAGCGGCCGGAGCACTGCCGGATGCGTTGATCGCGTGCGTCGGCGGCGGCTCCAATGCGATCGGGCTCTTTCATTCGTTCGTCCCGGATCGCGCCGTCGAGATCATCGGGGTGGAAGCAGGCGGACGCGGCAGCGGGCTTGGCGAGCACGGCGCGACGCTCGCGCACGGCCGGCCGGGCGTTCTGCAGGGCAGCTACTCGATGCTGCTGCAGGACGACGACGGACAGATTCACGAAACTCATTCGGTGTCGGCAGGACTCGACTACCCGGGCGTCGGCCCCGAGCACGCCCTGCTGCTTGCCGCGGGCCGTGTCCGCTACGAGACCGCAACGGACGCCGAGGCGCTCGCAGCCGTGAAGGAGTGCAGCGAATCGGAAGGCATTCTGCCGGCGCTCGAGAGCGCCCACGCTCTCGCGGGCGCGAAGCGTTGGGCGGCTGCGAACCGCGGCAAGCGTGTGCTCATCGGGCTTTCGGGCCGAGGCGACAAGGACATGCCGACCCTGCAACGCACGCTCATCGCGCAGCTCGGCAATCCCGGCGAGCGCGCGGCACACGAACAGTGAACGCGCGCTCGCCGTCGCAATCGCCGCGCGACCGCATCGCAGATGCGATCTCGGAAGCGAACGCTCGCGGCGGACCGGCGCTGGTCGCGTTTCTCACCGCGGGTCATCCGAGCCGTACGCAGTTTCGCGAGCATCTCCAGTCGATCGCCTCGGGCGCGGACGTCGTCGAGATCGGCGTGCCGTTTACCGACCCGATGGCGGATGGCGCGACGATTCAGCGATCGAGCCGTGCGGCTCTCGCGCAGGGAGTGACCCTTCGCTGGATCCTGGGCGAGCTCGAGGCGATGCCGCGGGTGCGGGCGCCCCTTCTGCTCATGAGCTACCTGAATCCGCTGCTCGCCTTCGGCTTCGATGCGCTCGTCGATGCGGCGGCACGTGCCGGGGTCTGCGGTTTCATCGTGCCGGACCTGCCGTTCGACGAGGCGAGCGAGCTGCGCCGCGCGCTCGGCGCTCGCGTGCTCGCGCTCGTGCAGATGGTCACGCCCGTGACGACGAAGGAGCGGATGCGCGAGGTGTGCGCGAGCAGTCAGGGATTCGTCTACGCCGTCACGATGACCGGCACGACGGGACGTGAAGTCGCCGTGCCGCCCGATGTCCTCGCCTATCTCGACGGCGTGCGTACGCTGTCGCCCGTGCCCGTGTGCGCCGGATTCGGCATCCGTAGTCGCGAGCAGATCGAGCGCCTGCGCGGGCACGTCGACGGCGTGATCGTCGGCTCGGCGCTCGTCGAAGTGCTCGAACGGGGCGACGATCCTGCCGCGTGGCTTGCGCAGTTGCGCACGCCCTCACCCTCTGTCCCTCTCCCCCCGCGGGCGGGGGGAGAGGGCGGCGCAGCCGGGTGAGGGCTCGCCTGGGGCTCGCAGCGCTGCTCGCAGGGCTCGCGATGGTGAGCCCGTTTTCCATCGACACCTTCTTCCCGTCGTTCAGGGCGATCGCCACCGAGTTCGACATCGACGCGTGGCAGCTGCAGCAATCGATCACCGTCTACCTCCTGCCGTACGGCGTGATGGCGTTGGTGCACGGGCCGCTGTCCGACACCTTCGGACGGCGCCCTGTCGTGCTCGTGGGCCTCTCGCTCTACGCGCTGTCGTCGGTCGCGTGCGCCCTCGCACCGGGCTTTGGGACGCTGCTCCTGTTCCGCGCGATGCAGGGAATGACGGCGGGCACGGGGCTCATCGTCGGCCGCGCGATCATCCGTGATCTGTACGACGGCCCGCAGGCGCTGCGACTGATGAGCGCCGTTACGCTCATCTTCGGCATGGCGCCCGCGGTCGCGCCCATCGTGGGCGGCTGGATTCACGTCGCATTCGGCTGGCGGGCGGTGTTCGCCTTCATGATCCTGATCGGCGCGGCGCTCGTCCTCGCGAGCTGGCTTGCGTTGCCCGAGACACATCCACGCGAACGACGACTGCCGTTTCATCCAGCGCGCCTGCTGCGGACGTCGTGGCAAATCGGCTCCAATCGGGAGTTCCTGCTGCTCGCTCTGGCGGCCGGTCTCAATTTCTCCGCGATCATCGCCTACATCGGCGCGGCTCCCGCCATCGTGCTCGACCACTGGAGCCTTTCGGAAACGCAGTTCGGGCAACTGTTCGTCCCGCTGATCACGGGATTCATGATCGGCGCATGGCTTTCCGGCAGGCTCGCCGGCCGCACTGGGCCTCGCCGGCAGGTCAACGCCGGTTTCGCGCTCACGATTGGCGCCGCGGGGTCCCTGCTCGCGTGTCACCTCGCGAGCTCGCCGCCGATTCCAGTGCAGCAGGGTCTGCTGCTCGCCATGGGCCTGGGCGCGCAACTCGTTTTCCCCGTGCTCACGCTGCGCATGCTCGATCTCTTTCCGGACACGCGCGGCTCCGCGGCGTCGGTGCAGTCCTTCTTCGCGCTCATGATCTCGAGCCTGACGATGGGCCTCCTCGTGCCGGCCCTGCACGGCTCGCTCGCGATGCTCACCGCCGGGTCGTTCACCGCGGCGCTCCTTGCGTTCGTTCTGTGGAGCGCCGAGCAGCGCATCAGACCGCTCGGTGCCGTGCACGAGGATGCGGTCGGACCGCCGGAGCTGTGAGGAACGACTACCGACCTCCGCCTTCCGTCTTCCGGCTGGAAGAGAAGCAGAGAAAAGCAAGGATGAAGAGCTACGACGCGCGCGATCGGTGCGCGTTGAAGCCCTGCGCGATCGTGGTCCGGTGTATCCCTACGGGATATTCCCTCGCGCGGCCGGGCGCTCGTAGTCCATTAGCTCTCGCCGCAACGGAGGGCCTTCAACACGCACCGCTCGCGGGGACGTCGCCGCTCGTCTCCGCGCTCTTGTCTTATCCGACCGGGAGGCGGAAGTCGGAAGTCGGTAGCCGAACAGGGCGTCGAGTCGAACGTCGACGCTCGTGCGACCGGCGTGCGTTGAAGGGCCGAGCGCGATCGCATTAGGGCGGGTGCCGAGCGCGGGGCCGCTGGCGCATATCGGGCTTAAAATGCGCCGGCCCGCGCGAGGGAATATCCCGTACGCGGTCTTCCGTCCGGGATGCACACGACCAGCGATCGTGCACGGCCCTTCGACGCACGTCGGTCGCGGGTGCATCGTCTTTTCGGCTACATTCACGGCATGAAGCGCGTCTACCGCTCCGAAACGCTGCCCGACGTCGGCCACTGGAAGAACGTGCTCGAGTTGCGCGGCATCGCGTGCGAGCTTCGCCATGCGCACCTCGCGAGCATCGTCGGCGAGCTGCCGTGGCTCGAGTCGTGGCCGGAGTTGTGGGTGCTCGACGATCGCGACGCCGAGCTCGCGGCCCGCATCATTCGCGAGGGACGCGATCACGCGGTGAAGGGCGGTGCTCCCTGGTCGTGCGGCGGCTGCGGGGAACGCCTCGAAGCGCAGTTCACGACGTGCTGGCGCTGCGGCAGCGACCGCACCGCGGAAAGCGACCAGTGAAATCGCTGATCGTGGCGTCCCGCTTCTGCGGTCCGCCGAATTCCGCGAACGGTGGCTATGTCGCAGGCCTCATCGCAAGCCTCGCGAGCGACACGGTGAGGGTCCGGCTCGTGAAGCCGCCGCCGCTGGGCGTCGATCTGCAGGTGCACGATGGCACGAGTGGAGAGCTCGAGCTGCGGCACGGCGAGACGCTGATCGCGCAGGCCACGCCGGCGAAGCTCGATCTCGTGCCGCCTGTGCCGCCGACCTATGTCGAGGCGCTGGAGGCTTCGACCCGCTACGCGGGCTTCGCGAAGAATCCCTTTCCGACGTGCTTCGTGTGCGGACCGCAGCGGGCTCGCGGAGACGGCCTGCGGGTCTTTGCGGGCACGCTCGCACGAGACGCGCGTACGGTAGCCGCGCCGTGGGCGCCCGATGCCTCGCTTGATCAGGGCGACGGCAAGGTTCGTGCCGAGTTCATGTGGGCGGCGCTCGACTGCCCCGGATTCTTCGCCGCGAGCGACGATTCGCGGGTGATGCTGCTCGGGGAATTCACCGCACACGTCGATCGGCGGGTGCACGTCGAGGAGCCGTGCATCATCGTCGGCTGGATCATCGCCTCGAGCGGCCGGAAGCACGAGGTCGGCACGGCGCTCTACGACGACGACGGCGAACCGTGCGCCAGAGCGCGCTCTCTCTGGATCGAGCCGCGTCGCGAGGCAGAGCGCGCCTGACGCTCATGAAGGCCGTTCTGCGCGAACCGCTGCTTCACTTCGCATTGCTCGGAGCGGCGCTCTTCTTCGTGTATGGGTGGATCGGTGAGGAGGAGCCCGCTCGCACGGAAATCGTCATCAGCGCGAAGACGATCGAGGGACTCGGCTTGAGCTTTCAGCGCGTCTGGGACCGGCCTCCTACGCGAGCGGAGCTCGACGAGCTCATCGCGGAACAGACGAAGGAAGAGATCTACTACCGCGAGGGGGTCGCGGCCGGGCTCGATCGCGACGACTCCATCATCCGCCGGCGCCTGCGGCAGAAAATGGAGTTCCTGACCGAGGACCTGGCCGCGCAGGCCGAGCCGACGGACGCCGAGCTGCAGAAGTTCATCGACCAGCATGCAGATCGGTACCGAACGCCCGACGCGTCGGGCGAGCTGCCACCGCTCGCGGAGATTCGCGAGCGCGCCGTACGCCATTGGCTGGCGGAGCGCAAGCAGCGCGCGACCGACGCGCTGTACGAAAAGCTGCGCAAGGGCTACACGGTCCGCATCGAGCGGGACACCGATGGCGCGTGACTCGCGGCTGCTGCCGCGCTTGTTCGCGGCATGCGTGATGGCCTGCGCGACTCCGCTCTCCGCGCACGAGTATCTGCCGGCCTATCTTCAGTTGCGCGAGACCGCGGCGGAGACGTACGAAGTTCTGTTCAAGCTGCCTGCCGCGGGTGCGGTGCGCCTGCCGATCTACGCGCGCCTGCCGGAGCGCTGCATGCCGACGTCGCCCACACGCGTGACGTCGGACAAAACCGCGCACGTTGAAACGTGGAGCGCGCGCTGCGCCGGCGGCCTCGGCGGTGCGTCGGCTCTCGTCGAGGGCCTGGAGCTGATGCCAACCGACGCGCTCGTGCGCGTCGAGTGGCAGGACGGTGCGTCGCAGGTCGCGCGGCTGACGCCGGACGAACCGTCGGTGCTGCTCGAAGGCGCCCCAGGCGGAGGGCAGGTTGCGGCGACGTACTTAAAACTCGGAGTCGAGCACATCCTGCTAGGCATCGATCACCTGCTGTTCGTGCTCGCGCTGCTGATCGTGACGCGCGGTGCCTGGCGCATGGTTGCGACTGTCACGGCATTCACTATCGCTCACAGCATCACGCTCGGACTCGCGACGCTCGGCTTCGTGCACGTGCCCTCCGCACCCGTCGAGGCCGTGATCGCACTCAGCATCGTGTTCGTCGCGGCCGAGATCGTACGCATGCGCCGGGGGCGAATCGGCATCACCGCGCGCGCGCCGTGGATCGTGGCCTTCGTGTTCGGCTTGCTGCACGGTTTCGGCTTCGCGGGCGCATTGAGCGAGGTGGGACTTCCGGAGAGCCACATCCCGCTCGCGCTGCTGTTCTTCAATCTCGGCGTCGAAGCCGGCCAGCTGATATTCGTTGCCGCGATGCTGATGTGTGTCGCGCTCTTCCGGCGTGCGAGCCTCGCGTTGCCGGCATGGGCCGAGCTCGTGCCGGCCTACGCGATCGGGAGCATCGCCATGATGTGGGTCGTCGAGCGGATCGGTGCGTTCTAGCGCCGCCAGGCGGCGAGCAGCCACGCGGCGCCGATCGCGAGCAACGCGAGACCCGGCCACACGGGGTTGTGGCCGACGCCGAGCCACACGAGCCCGCCGAGCAGGATGACCGCGCCCACCGTCACGGCGTCGCGCCTGCGGTTCGATTCGCGAATGGTCGCCTTGAGCGATTCGATTCCGGGCGTGTCCACCTGCAGGCGCAGAGTGCCATCCTGCGCGCGCTGCACGGCGCCTTTCAGAAGCGGCGGCAGCGCCCGCGCGGCCTCGAGGATCTCGGGCAGCTGCAGCCGCAGAGTCTCGAGCACGGTGCGGCCGCTGACGCGCTCGCGTATCCAGTCGCGCAGGATCGGGCTCGCGGTGTTCCACACGTCGAGATCGGGGTAGAGCTCGCGTCCGAGACCCTCGATGTTGAGCAGCGTCTTCTGCAGCAGGATGAGCTGCGGCTGGATCTGCATGTTGAAGCGCCGCGAGATCTCGAAGAGGCGCAGCAGGATGTTGCCGAAGGAGATGTCCTTCAGCGGCCGGTTGAAGATCGGCTCGAGCACCGTGCGCACGGCCGACTCCATCTCGTCCACGCGCGTTTCGGCCGGTACCCAACCGGACTCGACGTGCAGGGTCGCCACACGCCGATAGTCGCGGTCGAACACGGCGAGGAAATTCTCGGCGAGATAATGCTGATCGCGAGGATCGAGCGTGCCGACGATGCCGAAGTCCACCGCCGCATACCGCGGCCGCTGCGGGTCGTCCACGAGCACGAAAATGTTGCCCGGGTGCATGTCCGCGTGAAAGAAGTTGTGCCGGAACACCTGGGTGAAGAAGATCTCGACCCCGTTCGTCGCAAGCTTCGGGATATCGGTTCCGGCCGCGCGCAGCTGCTCCATGTCGCTGATCGGCACGCCGTGGATGCGCTCCATGACCATGACGTCCACGCGGCAGTAATCCCAGTAAACCTCGGGCACATACAAAAGAGTGGAGCCCGCGAAGTTCCGCTTGAGCTGGGCGGCGTTCGCCGCTTCGCGCATCAGGTCGAGCTCGTCGAGCACCGTCCTTTCGTACTCGGCCACGATCTCGAGCGGCCGCAGACGCCGGCTCTCGGTGGAGTAGCGCTCCGCGAGGCGCGCGAGCGCGTACAGAACTTCGAGATCGCGCTCGATGACTTCCCGCATTCCGGGCCGAAGGACCTTGACGACCGCTTCACGCCCGTCGGGCAGCGTCGCGACGTGTACCTGCGCGATCGAGGCCGCCGCGAGCGCGGCCTCCTCGAACGACGAGAACACCGTGGCGATCGGGCGGCCGTATGCGCGCTCGATCGATTCGCGCGCGAGGCTGCCGGGAAACGGGGGCACGCGATCCTGAAGCTTCGCGAGCTCGTTCGCGATATCGACCGGCAGCAGATCGCGGCGCGTGGACACCGCCTGACCGAACTTCACGAATATCGGGCCGAGCTCTTCCAGCGCAAGGCGCAGCCGTTCGCCGCGACTGGCCTTGCGGCGTCGCGCGAACCACACGTCCGGCGAGAGATAGAAGATGAAGCGCAGCGGCCGATACAGATGCGTCGCGCGCACGAAGTCATCGAGTCCGTGCTTCAGCAGCACGCGCTGAATCTCGATTAGGCGTGCAATCACGCGCAGCTTCATTCGTGCCGCTCCAGCCGTGCGATCCGCGCTTCGAGCCGGTCCACAGCCTCGCGCAGCCCGTCCACGCCGCGCAGGAACTGGTCCGCTTCGGCGCGCGGAACGAGATCGCCGCGTTCATGCGCGAGATACTCGGCCGCATTGCGCACGGTCGTGTCCGCTGCACGGCGACCCCAGCCGAGCGCGAGCCGCGCGAAGCGGCTCAGCTGGTGCGCCGTCGTATCGCCGAGGAGCCGGGAGAGGTCCTCTTCGATATCCGGCCGCAGCAGCAGCGCGAGCTCCCGATATCTCTGCGCGAGCTCGGCGTCGCCGGCGATGACGACGTCGCCGCGCTGGATCGCCGCCTGCGCGTCGTCGCCCGCGAGCGAAAGAAGGGCGAGCGGCCCACCGCGCACTTCCGCGTCGGCGGCGCCGTGCGTTTCCCGCTCGCGTCGCAACGCGAGCATGTCCCCCTTCGACTCCACGAGCACTCGCGCCAGACCCCGGACGTCGATCGCGAGTCGCCGGCCGGCAAGCTGAGCGCACAGCTCCCGCGCGCGCGGTGATCGCGGCATCCCGCGGTTCAGCAGGTTTTCGATGGCTTCGACGATCATCAGTAGCGCCGGCCGCGGTGCACCGCGACGATGCCGCCCGCCAGATTGTGATAACGGCAATCCTCGAGCCCGACCTCGCGCATCATCGCGAGCAGGGCCTCCTGGTCCGGGTGCATCCGGATCGATTCAGCGAGATAGCGATAGCTCGCTTCGTCTTTCGCCACGAGGCGGCCGAGAAGCGGCAGCACCCGGAACGAGTAGGCATCGTACAGCGGCTTCACCGCCGCCGAGGTCGGATGAGAGAACTCCAGCACGAGCACCTGTCCGCCCGGCTTCAGCACACGGCGCATCGAGGCGAGTGCGGCCGGCTTGTCGGTCACGTTGCGCAATCCGAACCCGATCGTGACGCAATCGAACGAGCCGTCCGCGAACGGCAGCGCTTCGGCGTTCGCCTGCGTGTAGCGTAAGTTCGCGATGTGACCGGCATCGATCAGCCGGTCCCGGCCGCGCGCGAGCATCGCGGCGTTGATGTCCGTGAGCACGACGAGCCCGCGATCCCCGACCTGCCGCGCAAGTCCCGCGGCGAGATCGCCGGTGCCGCCGGCGACGTCGAGCGCGCATTGCCCCGGACGCAGACCCGCGAGTCGCAGCGTGAAATCCTTCCACGCGCGATGCAGACCCGCCGACATGAGATCGTTCATCAGGTCGTAGTCGTCGGCGACGGAGTCGAACACTCCCCGGACGCGCTCGGCCTTCCTTGCCCAGGGCACGCGCTCGTAGCCGAAATCGGTCGTCTTGTCTTTGTCGGATACCAACGACTCATTCTATCGGCGCCTCGCGGCTGCGTCGCTCGGCGGGGCTCGGGCTTCAGCTTTCGGCTCCGCTACAGCTATTGCTTTTGCCGAGAGCCGGCGCGCAGAATCGGACGCACAACAACCGGCTCATGAAGGGTCGGCCGAACGGGGGTCTTGAGAAGTTTTCAGGGCCGAGCGCGACCCGCTCGGCCTCTTTCTTCGTGCGCCGGGCAGGCGCACGAAGAGCCTACAGCCTACAGCTCACAGCCCGGACAAGAGGTCGCTATGGTTTGCGTTCTTTTCCGGGCTGTAGGCTGTGAGCTGTAGGCTGTGAGCTTTCTCCTGGCTTCCAGTCCGCCACGATCACGCGATTGCGCCGCTCGAGATACCGCGCCCAGTTCTTCTCGCGATCCCGCCCGAGCTCGTACAGGTACTTCCAGGAGTAAAGCCCCGTGTCGTGACCGTCGTCGAAAGCGAGCTTGACCGCGTACTGCCCCACCGGCTCGACGGAGCGGATGCCGACGTTCTCCTTACCGAGCACGAGCACCTCCTGGCCCGGCCCATGCCCCTTCACTTCGGCGGACGGGGAGTGCACGCGGAGGTACTCGAACGGCAGCTCGAAGCGGCTGCCGTCCTCGAAAGTGACCTCCAGGAGGCGCGATTTCGTGCGGAGCTTGATTTCCGTCGCAATGGGGGCGCCCACGGGTGACATTTTGGCCTCTGGTCCTATACTCGCGTCGAATGCAACCGACTGATACTTCGCATCCCGACTATTACCACAAAGTCGTAGATTGCCAGTGGGCCTGTCCGGCCCATACCGACGTTCCCGAGTACATCCGGCTCATAGCCCAGGGGCGTTTCACGGACGCCTACATGGTGAACCGGGACTCGAACGTCTTTCCGGGCATTCTCGGCCGCGTGTGCGACCGGCCCTGCGAGCCGGCGTGCCGGCGCGGCCGTGTCGAAAAGAAGCCCGTCGCCATATGCCGCCTGAAGCGCGTGGCGGCAGATCATCGCGACGACGTGAGCGGCCGCCTGCCGAAGATCCCCAGGGTCAAGAACGGCAAGCGCATCGCCTGTATCGGAGCGGGCTGTGCCTCGCTCACGGTCGCGAACGACCTCATGCCGCTCGGCTACGAGGTGACGATCTTCGAGCAGGTCGGCGAGCCCGGCGGCCTCATGCGCACCAATATCCCTTCGTTCCGCCTGCCGCACACCGTGCTGAACGAAGAGATCGACATGATCCTCGACATGGGCGTCGACCTGAAGCTGAACCACCCGATCACGAGCATGAAGGAGCTGCTCGCCAAGGGCGGGTTCGATGCCGTGTTCGTGGGTTCGGGCGCACCGAAGGGCAAGGAACTGAGTCTTCCGGGTCGGCAGGCCGCGGCTGCGAACGTTCATATCGGGATCACCTGGCTCGAGTCGGTCGCCTTCGGCCACATCGACAGAATCGGCGAGCGCGTGCTCATCATCGGCGTGGGCAACACGGCGATGGACTGCTGTCGCACCTCCCTGCGCCTCGGCGCAAAGAGCGTGAAGGTCATGGCGAGGAAGCCGCGCGGCTTCTTCAAGGCTTCCGATTGGGAGCTCGAGGACGCCGAAGAGGAGAGCGTCCAGATCGTGATCAACCGCTCGCCGAAGTCGTTCGTGGTCGAAAGCGGCAAGCTCAAGGGCATGCTGTTCGACGTGATGGAGTACGACATCGACGCCAGGGGGCGCATCACCGGCGAGCGCGTGAAGGCTGAAGAATTCCTGCCGGCCGATGACGTGATCCTCGCCATCGGCCAGGAGAACGCCTTCCCCTGGATCGAGAGCGATCTTGCGATCGAGTTCGACAAATGGCACGTGCCGGTGGTCGACAAGGTGACGTTCCAGTCGACGCGGCCCGGCGTCTTCTTCGGGGGTGACTCGGCATTCGGTCCGAAGAACATCATCTGGGCAGTCGAGCACGGTCATCAGGCGGCGATATCGATCCACAAGCACTGCCATGGTGAGGCGATCACCCACCGGTTGTCGCCGGGCGTGAACCTGCAGAGCCGCAAGATGGGCATGCACGAATGGGCGTATTCGAACGACTACACGCCCGTCGAGCGGCGCCTCATGCCGCACGTATCGCTCAAGGAGCGCTTCAAGAAGCTCAACATCGAAGTGGAGCTCGGCTTCACCGCCGAGCAGGCCGCCGAGGAAGTGCAGCGCTGCCTCAACTGCGACGTGCAGACCGTGTTCGAGGCGAAGCTGTGCATCGAATGCGACGCGTGCATCGACATCTGCCCGGTGGACTGCCTCACCATCACGCACAACGGCGAGGAAGCCGAGCTGCGCACCCGCCTGAAGGCGCCTGCGAAGAACCTCACTCAGGCGCTGTATGTGTCGGCGGCACTGCCGCAGACCGGCCGGGTGATGGTGAAGGACGAGGATCTCTGCGTGCACTGCGGGCTGTGCGCCGAGCGCTGCCCGACGGCCGCCTGGGACATGCAGAAATCGGTCGTGAAATGGCCGTACGCGGTCGACGAGACCCCCCCTCACCCAACCCTCTCCCCCCTGCGGGGGGAGAGGGTGCCGGAGGCGGGTGAGGGGGTGTCGTGATCAACGATTTCGTCATCAAGATCGCGACCGTCAACGGCACGGGATCGGCGAGCGCCAACTCGCTGCTCATGAAGTCGATCTTCAGGAGCGGCATCCCCGTGATGGGGAAGAACTACTTCCCGTCGAACATCCAGGGTCTGCCGACCTGGTACGAGATCCGTGTGACGAAGGACGGCTACGTCGCGCGCTCGGGCAAGGTCGACATCATGGTCGCGATGAACGCCGAGACCTACGGCAAGGACATGCGCGAGGTCGCACCCGGCGGCTATCTCATCTACGACTCCACCTGGCCGCGGCCCGCACTCCTGAAGCGCGAGGAGATCACCGTCATCGGCGTGCCGCTCGCGAAGCTGTGCAACGAGAACTTCGACGGGGTGCGCACGCGCATCCTCCTGAAGAACATCTGCTACACGGGCGTGCTCGCGGCGCTGCTCGATCTCGATCTGCAGCAGATCCGCGCGCTGCTGGCGGAGACTTACGCGAAGAAGCCGCAGCTCGTCGACAGCAACATGAAGGCGATCGAGCTCGGGTATCAGTACACCAAGGAAAACTACACCTGCCCGCTGCCGCTGCGGGTGCAGAAGATGGACAAGACCAGCGGCCATGTGATGATCGACGGCAACACCGCGGCGGCACTCGGCTGCATGTTCGCGGGCGCGACCGTCGGCGCGTGGTATCCCATCACGCCCTCGACCTCGCTGATGGATGCGTACAAGGCGTTCGCCGACCGCTGGCGCGTCGATCCCGAGACCGGCAGAAAGAACTTTGCGTTCATCCAGGCCGAAGACGAGCTCGCCGCGATCGGCATGGTGCTCGGCGCATCCTGGAACGGCGCGCGCGCGTTCACGGCAACCTCTGGTCCGGGCATCTCGCTGATGAACGAGTTCCTCGGGCTCGCGTACTACGCCGAAGTGCCCGCCGTGGTATTCGACATCCAGCGCGTCGGCCCCTCGACGGGCATGCCGACGCGCACGCAGCAAGGCGATCTCATGCTGTGCGCCTACGCCTCGCACGGCGATACGAAGCACATCTGCCTCTATCCGTCGAATCCGGAAGAGTGCTTCTACATGGCGGTGCAGGCTTTCGATCTCGCGGAGCGCGTGCAGACACCCGTGATGGTGCTGTCCGATCTCGACATCGGCATGAACGACTGGATGTGCCCCGACCTCAAGTGGGACGACGCGTATCGACCGGACCGCGGCAAGATGCTGTCACGCGAGGAGATCGAGAAGCTCGACCGGTTCTACCGCTATCTCGACAAGGACGACGACGGCATTCCGTACCGCACGCTGCCCGGCGTGCATCCGAAGGCCGCGTACTTCACGCGCGGCTCGGGGCATACGCAGTACGGCACGTACACCGAGGATTCGGCCGAATATCAGCTGGTCCTCGACCGGCTCGTGCGCAAGTTCCATACGGCGAGAGAATTCCTGCCGAAGCCGGTCGTGCGGATGCACGGCACGAAAACCGACGTCGCGATCGTCTCCCTCGGCAGCTGCGACGGTGCGGTGCAGGAGGCGATCGACGTGCTCAAGCGCATGGGCGTGGTTCTCGATTACATGCGCGTCCGGGCATTTCCGTTCGGCGATGAAGTCGAGAAGTTTCTGGCCGAGCACCGCAAGATCTTCGTGGTCGAGCAGAATCGCGATGCGCAGCTGCGCTCCCTGCTGACGCTCGAGACGGGCGTCGAGAAGGCGAAGCTGCGCTCGCTGCTGCATTACGACGGGCTGCCCATCTCGTCGCAATTCATCATCGAAGGTGTGCTCGCCGAGATCATCCCTCACCCCGCTTCGCGACCCTCTCCCGTGAAGCGGGAGAGGGTAGGGTGAGGGTGCCATGACCTTCATTCCGAAGCCGAAAGTCCGCCACCCCTCGCTGCCGAAGAACGCGCTCGGCTTCACGCGCCGCGACTACGAAGGCGCGCTCTCGACGCTGTGCGCCGGGTGTGGCCACGACTCGATCACGGCGGCCATCATCGAAGCTACGTGGGGCCTGTCGCTCGAGCCCCAGAACGTCGTCAAGCTCTCCGGCATCGGCTGCTCATCGAAGACCACGGCGTACTTCGTGAGCGGCGGCCACGGCTTCAATTCCGTGCACGGGCGGATGCCGTCGATCGCGATGGGAGCGAACGCCGCCAATCGCGATCTCGTCTACGTCGGCGTCTCCGGCGACGGCGACACGCTCTCGATCGGCCTCGGGCAGTTCTGCCACGCGATCCGCCGCAATCTCAACATGCTGTACATCATCGAGAACAACGGGGTGTACGGGCTGACGAAAGGACAGTTCTCCGCATCGGCCGACATCGGCACGAAAGCGAAGAAGGGCGAGACCAATCTGCAGGCGCCGATCGATCCGGTGCTCCTGGCGATGACGCTCGGCGCCACGTTCGTCGCGCGCAGCTTCTCCGGCGACAAGGAGCAACTCGTGCCGCTGATTCAGGCGGGCATCCGGCACAAGGGCTTCGCGCTCATCGACGTGCTCTCGCCGTGCGTCACTTTCAACGATCACGAAGGCTCGACGAAGAGCTACGCCTACACGCGCGAGCACTACGAGCCGGCCGTGCACGCGGATTTCATTCCGTTCGAGCGCGAGATCAGCGTCGACTACAAGGAAGGGGAGACGCTGCCGGTCATGATGCACGACGGCAGTCGCATCGTGCTGCGCAAGCTCGATGCGAGCTACGATCCGACCAATCGCTCCGCTGCGTCCGCGATGATCCAGGATCGTATCAAGCAGGGCGAGTACCTCACCGGGCTCCTGTACGTCGAAGCCTCGCAGCACGAGTTCCACGACGTGAACGGCACGCCGGACGCACCGCTCAACGCGGTGCCGTACGAGAAGCTCTCGCCGGGATCGAAGGGACTCGAGAAGATACTTTCGCGCTACCGCTGATCTCGCGGTCCGCGGCCGCGCTGACGATGGTGCCGTTCGCGCGCTGAAGCAGGTAGGCGATGTAGGGATCGAAGTTCCAGCTGATGAGCGAAAGCAGGGCTACCGCGACTGCCGAACAGACGCATGGCCGCAGTGGTGAAGAGTTGAAGTTACGCATGCTCGTGCCCCCTTTCGCTGTGCCCTTGCCCGATCGACCCCTACCTTCAGTTGCCCGCGATTCTTGTGCTGCACATCGTGCACGGGGGCAGGGCAGGCTTCTGTCAGCGAGTTGACACGACCGCACCAAACGTTCGACGAGCGGCGAAGAAGCGGCTCGAAGGTCAGTTCTGCTGTGGGGGTAGCAGCGCGAGGCGGCCGCGTTGCACGCGTTCCAGCAAGGCTTCGACACGACGGTGCACGGCCCAGATTTCTTTGCGGGTCAGCCCGAACTGCAATACGTCACCTTCACGGCGGACACCGCTCATCGCTCCGAGATTCGCTCCGGGGGGACGCGGCACCCAGTTGCCGTCGACGAGTGTGAACTCGGCGACCACGCCCAGGTGCCGGTCGAGCGTCGCGCGATCGCTGCCCTTCAGCCGCTCGTGCAGCCGCGGGTCGATGGCGGGTACGCGCAACGGCTTCCAGAAGGCACCCACGTCGCTCTCTTCGGACTCGAAGGCGACGCCGTTATCGATCGCCCACGCGCGCACCGAGCCGTCCGTCTGCGCCAGCATCACGTTGCCGGCGTTCGAGTCCTTGTGCTCGATGAGATACGTCAGCACGTTGAGATTGCTGATGGCGCGCGCATAAGCGGGATCGGCGGCGAATCGCGCCTCATCGATGTCTTCAGGGTGCGGCTTCACGCCTTTGAGCCAGCATTGCACGATGAACAGCGTCGCGCCGGTGCCGCCGAATGTCTCACCTGCCTTGGGATCAAGCGCGCGAAACTCATCGAGCGGCATCGATCGAAGCACGGTCGGCGGCACGACTTCGCTCTCCGGATCGAACAGCAGCCTCTGCAGCTCGTAGGCGGCAAGCTCGTAGCGCGGCTGATTGTTGAAGCTTTGTGCCTGGCGCGCCGCGCGACGCACTTTGATCTGGAACGGCTCGTCCGTGCCGATTCGCGCCGATGCGCGGCGCGCAATGTCGTTCTTGAACCGTATGGGCGCGGCCTCGCGGATTACGAGGTCTGCGCTGCGCAGCCCGTCATCGTCGCACTCGGCACTCGCGGTTGATGCGGCGCCACAAGTAATCGCGACGAGCGCATACGCAAGAGCGGTATGGGTCGTGTGTCGACAACCTGTCATGGCGCCGACCGCGATGCCGGCCGCGACCGCCGACAGCCTGGCGTTCATTGCTTTGCCTGCACGCGCAGCAGTTCGTCGCGGCGAGCGATCAGCGCATCGATCTCACCACGCCTGAGCCACCGTCCGAGCTCCTTGACGAGTTGCTCGCGAGTCAGAGCGCCGAGTCGGCGGACGAGCTCATCGGGCAATACGGGGCCGTTCGCCCGCGCCCCGAGCTTCCGCGCACTCGAAAAGGCTGCCGAATGAGCGGTCAGTCGTACCAGCCATTCATCGGAAGAAAGCCAGATGTTGGCGGCAGCTCTGCCTGGGTTGTCGATCAGGGCGTCGAACGCGGCCATGAGCCTGTACTGCGCATCGAGCGGACACCATCCTCCGAAGCGCGCCTGACGGTTCTCCAGGGTCTCGAGGCTCTCGCTGCCCTCGACGCGGAACTGCAGCGCACCGCGCTGGCCGCTGTGCTCGCGCGCAACGGTTGCTGGAATCATGTCGAGACCGACGAGCTTGTCGAGACGATACGCCGCGACCTCCCGCTCCCATCCGGAAGACCGTCCGCCGCGAAACACGGCGCGCACGGTCACGTCTCCCTCTCGCAGCGTCAGAAGTAACGGACCTCGGGATTCTGCAGGCGCGAGTGGCTCCGACCCGATGATCTCGGCGCGGGCGAGAAACGCTTCGAGCGCGTCATCGTCCATGTTCGACGGGCGCGCGCCGACGCGGCGGCGCTCGGGCCGTGGTCCGTGTTCGATGGACGACGCCGTTCCGGCATAGATGACCTTCCGGGACTCGCCCTCCAGTACAAGCGCTGCCGGTCGTCCGCGATAAACCGCCTTCAGCATGCCCGTATCGAGCATCGTCGCGAGCCCGTCGAGGCGGGTTGTGACTCGCAGCGAAGGTGTCACCGTGTGCCCGATGACGACCTCCTTGGCCTGCAACGACTGCAGCGCAGCGCGCGCGATGTCGGTCTCATAGAGCGAATTGCAGAGGGCGGTGCCTCGATACCAGAGCGGTCCGCGGGGATCGTGCACCGGCGAGGCACCACTGCGCTCGAGCTCATCGATCGTTCGTGGAAGCTCGTCGCTTTGCGGTGAGGTGGGGGCGTTGGCCAGCCGCTGCCGCGCGAGGGCGACGCGCTCCGCGAAGGCTGTGTCGATATCGATGAGCCGTGCGTGTCGCAACCTGTGAAGCGCACGGACGTAGGTCGCGACATCGGCGCGCAATGTCTCGTTGATGGAAGTCAAAGTCGTGTTCGTCAGCAGCGGTGGGAGCCCACCGTGCATGAACACCACGTCCCCGATGCGAATGAGCGCGGGGCGGTCGAGCAACCACTTCCCGTAGCGGCCGCTCGGCGAGAACGCCGCGGGGTGTCCGAAGTAGCCCTTCACGAAGCGCGCATCGAAGTCGAGGCGCGCCTGCTCGGCAGACTCGCCGGTAAATCGTCCCGTCGCCTGAAGGGCTTGCAAACCCGCGCGGCGCACGTCCTCGGACTCGAGATCCTGGTACGACGCGAACTCGGCCGGGCTCACGTACTCGAGCTGCCCGGTCAGATTCATGAGCTCGTGGTTGCCGAGCACGACGTGGACTCGTCCGCCGGCGGATTGCGCCTCCTGCTCGAGACGCATGAGCAGATCCATCACCTGGCGCGAGGCGGGTCCGCGATCGAGCAGATCGCCGAGGCTCACGAGATGCGTCGCGCCGGCCTGCCATCGAAGCTTTTCGTCGATGACCCCGGCCGATTGCAACAGCGAGACGAGCTCCGGGTACGCGCCGTGGACGTCAGCAAACGCCACAACGCGCTCGACCCGGTCCCACGAATAGACGCGGTCCGCGTCAGCCGCTGCGGAAGCGCTTACAAGCCAAAGTGCGTACAGCCACGACGCGAGGATGCGTGACCCCATCCCACTCTTAAAGCCGAGAGATGCCCGTAGTGTCAAGCGGCTGACAGATGCCGGCCCGAGCCGTCGCTAGCCTCGTGTCATGAGCACCGTGCGACTGAGCCGAACCGAGAAGTTTCTGACCCTGTTCACGAAAGTGCAGCCGGGAGAGGGGCCCTGTATCGGGCTTCTTTGCCTGCAGGCATTCGTGCTCATGGCCGCCTACTACCTGATTCGCCCCGTCCGCGAGGCGTTCATTCTCACCGAAGGCGGCGCGGAGTTGCGCAACTACGCCGTCGGCGCACAGGCGCTGCTCCTGATCCTGATCATTCCGGCCTACGGCGCGCTCGTGCGCCGTGTCGATGCGAGTCTCGTCTTCCAGCGCGTCTGCGTGTTCTTCGCGCTCAATCTTGTGCTGCTGGTGCTGCTCGGGAAAGCGGGGATGCGGCTCGGCTTCGTGTTCTTCATCTGGGCGAGCATCTTCGGCGTAATGGCCGTGACCCAGTTCTGGGCTTTCGCGATCGATCTGCTCAACGTGAAGAGCGGCCACCGCCTGCTCGGAGTGATCGCCGTCGGAATCTCTTGCGGAGCCTGGATCGGATCGCGCCTTGCGGCGGCAGGCTTCGAGTCGATCGGCCCCTACGGACTGATGCTCGCATCCGCCGCGGCGCTCGTCGGGGCAGCCTTCCTGAGCCAGCGCGCGCGCTCCCGCGTCCCGGCCGGGTCGCGAGGCATCGACGACGAGCACCGGCGCGCAGCGTCGGGCAGCCCGCTGCAGCAGCGGCTCGGCGGCTTCGCAGTCATCGTCCGCAGCCGATACCTCGTGTACATCGCGGCCCTGGTCGTGCTGCTCAACTGGATCACGTCCACGGGCGAGTACGTGCTGTCCGACTGGCTCGTCGAGACCGCGCGACGGGAATCCCCCGGCGGCGAGGCGGTCTTCATCGGCCGCTTCATGGCCAGCTACGGCGCTTCGATCACGCTGCTGGGCTTTCTGATCCAGCTGTTGCTCGTGTCGCGCATCATCCTTTTCGCCGGAATCGTGCGGGCGCTGATGGTCACGCCGATCGCGTTCCTCGCGGGCTATCTGCTGATCGGAATCGTGCCGCTGTTCGCGCTCGTACAGTCGGTGCTGATCGTGCAGCGCAGTCTCGATTATTCCCTGCTCAATACCACGCGCAGCGCGCTTCTGCTCCCCACGAGCCGTGAGGCGAAGTATCAGGCCAAGACCGCCATCGACACCTTCTTCTACCGGATGGGCGATCTGCTCGCGACGCTTTCCGTCTGCGTGGGATTGAAGGTCTTTGCGGATCCGAGAATGCAGGTCGTGTGGCTCATTCTCATCCTGAGCGCCACGATGACCCTGATAGCGTGGCTCATCGGTCGCGAATACGCGCGTCGCTACGGATCGGGACGCGATGACAGCGCGCGCGGCGCCGACACCGGCGGCATGGTGCTTCAGCAGTAGGCGCAGGTGAAGCGTATGATCGTCCGCTTCCATGACGACGCTCGCCGGCAGGATGATGCTGGAGCGCAGTCCGCTCTTTCGCGGGCTGTCGCCGGCATCGCTGCAACGTCTCGCATCGCTCGCCGTTCAGCGGAAGGCCAGTGCGGGAGAGGTCGTCTTCTCTCAGGGCGACCCCGGCGATGCGCTCTACGGTGTGATCAGCGGCAGGATCCGGATCAGCGCCGCGGCCACAGACGGACGGGAGATCTATCTGAACATAATGGAGCCGGGCGACACCTTCGGCGAGATCGCATTGCTCGACGGCGGGCAGCGCACGGCCTCGGCTACCGCGCCGATTGCGTCCGAGCTCATTTCCGTCCGACGAGAGGACTTTCTCGGCCTGCTGGGACACGAGCCCGCGCTCGCGCTCGAGCTGTTGCGCCTCTGTGGCCAGCGTTTGCGCTGGACGAGCGGCATGGTCGAAGACGCCGCCCTTCTCGATGTGCCCGCAAGGTTGGCCAAACGCCTGATCACGCTCGCTCGGGAGCACGGCCAGGCCTCGAAAGTGGGCCTCACGGTGCGGCTGTCTCAGGAAGAACTGGCCAGCTTCCTCGGCGTCTCGCGCCAGATCGTGAACCAGCATCTTCAGGGTTGGCGGGCGAGGAACTGGGTGAGTCTGGGACGCGGCGTCGTCACAGTGTGCGATGAGGCCGCGCTCAAAAAACTGGCGCCGTGAGGTCGCGACGCGCGATGATGATTCGCAAACGAGAAGAACGGGGGGCCGGTAATGCGCACTGCATGTTTCGTTCTGAGCACGATGATCCTGGCGACGGCGAGCGCCGCGCATGACCGCGATCGCGATCCGCCGGTTCGCATCCGGATTCAGGCGCCCGATGCGGGCCATTTCCAGGGCCTGACTACTTCGACCGGATGGGGGCTCGTCGTTCGGATCGAGGCGCCCGATTCGGTCGCGATCGTCGAGACGGCGGAGCCAAGAGATACCCCACAGAGCCGTCGCGAGGCCATCGTGCTCACGGATCCCGACGGTTGCCTCGACATGCGCCACTTCCCGATCAGCAATGCCGGACAGCCTTACCACGATTGCGGTGGGCCGGATGAGACCTTCCTCGAATTCACGACCGAGCGTTTCGATTCATTCGACCTCGCGGATTCGAACACCGGCAATTTCGAAGTGCGCGCGCGCCTCATCGACGATGCCTTCGCGCCCGGCGTGCTCCTCAACAGGCCGTTCCTGCGCAACACCGCCGGCAACATCGTTGCCGTGCCGCGGCCGCAGACCGGCGGCGCGCTTCTCGACGGCTATGGCTTTGGGCCGGACGATGATCTGCCGGGCCTCGTGATCCTGTCCGATCTCGGTGCCGCCCGCGTATTCGATGAGAACTTCGACCGCGGGACCGCCACCGTGCGCAACCTGGCCGGGTTCGTCAACGGCGTCGCGCAGGAGCTGCTCACCAGGCGGGGTGGGTCGGCGCTCACGGCCTGGGTGCACGTGCCGGCCGCGATGTTCGAGCCTATCGCGCTTTTCGACCTGGACGTCGATGCGGCAGGCGTCGATTACCTGCGCCGGTTGGAAAGCGGTCCGGTGCAATCCTTCACGTTCAGCTCGCCTCCGGCGAACGATGACGCGGTGCTGGCCGAGATTTCCTCGTCCTACGCTCCATACCTGATCGACGTGCGAGTGGTCATCGTGGAAGGCGTCGCTCCGACCTTCATCCGCGATGAGAACGGGGATGGACGCTTCACTGCGTCCGATCTGAAGCGGATGGGCTTTACGGTGATTTCGAACGAGGCGCGCTTGCGGCAGGTCCTGGATCTCGACGTGCTCGTCACGGAGACCATCACCGGTCGAACCTGCCCGCCGCAGTCCCTCATTTATAAGGATCTCGACGGCAATGGACGTGATGGCGCAATCCCGTGCCAGGGATCGGGTGGTGCGGCGCGCATCCGCGGTGTACCGCAGTAGAGCGCCATTCACGCCTTGTTTGCGTTCCCGGCCGCCTTGGTCGTGAGCTGCTCCGCCCGCACGCGCTCCGGATCGCGTGAATCGGCGGCGCGCCAGCGGCGCAGAAACGTGCTCGCGCGATCGTGGGCGAGGTTTCTCTTCCCGATGGCGGAGAGGATCTCGGCTTCGAGCAGCAGCGCGCGCGACCGATCCGCTTCCAGATCGAGGCGCATGTCATCGAGACGCACGTTGCCCGAATCGCGTTCGGCAATGGCCGCGCGCGCAAGCTCGAGTGCCTCGTCAGTATTGCCCTGCGCGAGCACGGCACGGGCGAGCCCCAGTTTGTACAGCGCGTACTGATAGCCCGGCAGCGCGTCCACCTGCCTGAGCGTCCCGGCCGCTTTTGCGGCGCGTCCGGATTCGAGCTCGACCATGCCCTCGAGGTAGGCGGCAGCGCGCACGGCATTTTCCGTGGCCATCTTCGCCCCAGTGGGATCAGCGTTGGGCGGCTGCTGACGCTTGATTTCCGCGGCGACCGCCGCCGCTCCTGCAGGATCGCCGCGCATCAGGAGCATCAGACCTCGGGCGAACAGATAACGCGTGGGCGTGCCCGGAGAGCGCGCAACCGCAAGGTCGATCAGCTTCGTCGCTTCGTCAAATTGTCCGAGCTCGGCCTGTGCGAGCCCGCGCTCGGCGAGCGCCATGGCTTCCCGGATCTGTTCCCTGCGAATCTCGGCCTCGAGATGCTGCAGCGGCTCGAGCGAGTCCGCGAAGCGGCCCTCCGCTCGAAGCAGGGCAGCCAGATCGAACGCAGCGTCGATCCTGAATGCCGCGGGTGCGGCGGCGTCCCCGACCAGCTCTCGGAAACGGCCCTCGGCATCGTCCCATCGGTCGCGAAGCACTTCGGTGCGTGCGAGCGCGAGGCGCGCAGGCGTGAAGCCTGCTTGCAACTCGAGAGCGTGCTCGAAGCGCGCCGCGGCCTCAGCCGGTTTGCCAGCCAGCTGATCGAGCTGGCCGAGGATGGTGAAGCCGAATGGATCGCGCGGCTTCAGCTGCATGTAGCGGTCGAGCGCTTGACGGGCAAGCTCGTATTCGCCGATACGCAGATAGGTTTCCCCGAGATAGCTCCAGATGTAGTCGTTCTCCGGCTCCTGCGCGAGGATCCGTTTTAGCTCCTCGACCGCGGCGTCGTCCTCGAAAGCCATGTCGTGAGCAAGCACCAGGAACCATCGTGCTTCGACGTCGAAGGGAAACTCCTGGAGCCTGCCGGTGTACAGGGTCTTGGCCTTCGCGGTATCGCGGGCAAAGAGTGCGCGCGCGCCGTCGATGTATAGCCGTTCGCGCGGAGTCAGTCGCGCCTCATCCGGAATCGCAGCCAGCGAAGCGAGCGCGGCTTCGGTATCGCCGCTGGCGATCTGCACGTGCGCAAGGCGGTAGCGCGCCATGTGAAAGTCCGGGGCCAGTTCGAGAGCAGTTCGAAAGGCGCGTTCGGCCCCGCGATAGTCGAAGGTGAGAAAGTACCCGAGACCGCCGAGATAGGCTTCGTATGCGGTCATGTTGTTGACCGCAAAGTCCGCTGAAAAGCTCGCCACGCTTTCGGTGTGCGGCACGCCAAGCGCGCGCTTGACGAGCAGCACCAGGCGAGTGGCTTCGCCGAGCAGCGTCTGCGGCGTGAGTTTCTCGTTGGGCTGCCCAACGAGATCCACGCCACTCGCGACGTCAGACAATCGCGCGGTCAGGAGCAGGCCTTCGGGACCCTTCAGGAATTCCCCTGAGACCACGTAGTCGATGCCGGCGCGGGCGGCGGAAGCGAGCACGTCCTCAGCGAGTGAAGCGCCGCCCGCCTGAGTGCGCAACACGGTCTGCCAGCGCCGCGGCGAAACGACGACCAGATGCTTCGATTCGGCGAGACCGTCGCGGACGAGATTCGCGACGCCTTCCCGCAGCCAGTCGAGCTGCGGGTCACCGGTGAGATTCTGCAAGGCGGCGACTGCAACGACGGGCTGAGCCTTCACGGCGGGTCGCGTGATCGCGCTTTGCGCTCGATCCTCGAAATATCCGCGCCACGCCCACCACGCGGCCGCGCAGGCGAGCACCATGGCGAGTGAAGCAGCGGCGAAACCAACCCAGGGCGGCGCCCGGTGACGCCGGTCGAAATGCCACGTGATCGCCATCGCGGGCACGAAGCCGGCGGCGAGCGCCGTGATCAATGCCGGCAACATCCACGACGGCAGGCTCGCGCTCGCGATGAGTCGTTCGCACTGCAAGACGGCGAGACCTGCGATTGCGAGATAGAGAGGCGCGGCGATCGTCACCCGCCGCGCGAGCAACGCTCCGATCCGACGACGGACCGTCGCGGCGGCCAGCTCGGAGACCGCGTAGGTGCGGACGGGTTCGGCGATATTCTTGACCTGCCGCGTGCCGACGAACGTGAACTGCGCGTGGAGCTTGTTCCTGACCTGCTCGTAGACCGCGCCCGAAACGAGCACACCACCCGGCTCGGCCAGCGATTGCACACGCGCCGCGACGTTGACACCGTCTCCGAACAGCGTGCCCTTCTCTTCGATGACATCGCCGAGATTCACGCCGATGCGCAGCTCCATGCGCCTCGCGGTGGGTAGAGATGCGTTGTCTTCCGCGATGCTGCGCTGAATAGCCAGCGCGCACCGCACGGCGTTCAACGCGCTCGGGAACTGCGCCATCAGGCTGTCGCCGACACTGCCGAATTCCCGGCCGTCGAACTCGGCGACGAGGCGATCGAAGGTGGCGCGGCGAAGCTTGAGGGCGGCGAGCGTTCCTTCCTCGTCGGCCCCCATCAGCCTGCTGTATCCGACGACATCAGCGGCCAGAATGGCCGCGATTTTCCGGCTGTCCTTGATCATGCGACCGCGCCCGCCTCGCGGCCGAGTATAGCGTGGCGGCAGTGGCGCGGGCCGGTCGCGCCGGCCCGACGATCAGATCAGATCGGCATCCGGCGCACGTGCGGCGCCTTGTTCTCGTTATTGCGCCGCCGTGCCGACCTTCCCGGCGACACGCCCGACTCAGGCGTTGCGCGTGTCGCGATCGCCCGTGCTCGTCGCCTGAATGGCGGCGGTCGTGGGGTTCCTGCTCTCCCACAGGTGGTCCCTGTACGACTCGAAGCTCCAGGCGATCAGCGAAATCACCGTCACCGCGAACACTGAAGCGACGGATGAGCGGAGTACCGGAGAGTTGGTGTTGAAGCTGCGCATGTTTCGTGCTCCTTAACGCTGTGCCGTTGACTGGTAGACCCTTCGTCTTCAGCGGCAGGTGTCTGCCAGCTGTGGGCACATGCTGCGCGGGATCACGGCGAGCTTCTGTCAATGCATTGACACAAGCGCGA
>JBQTHP010000179.1:0-3635 GCA_052389755.1 Gammaproteobacteria bacterium | reverse complement strand
CCGCTCCCGCGCCGGTCACTTCGATCCGTCCGAGCAGCTCTCCCGGCTCGATCTCTTCCTGTTCCTGTTTGAGGATCTCCCGCAAGACGCCCTTTCCGGGTGATGCGATCTCGACCGTGACTTTGTCGGTCTCCACTTCGATCAGCGGCTCATTCTCGGACACGGGGTCGCCGATCGACTTGAGCCAGCGCAGGATCTGCGAGCGCGTGCCTTCCGACTGCTCGCTGGGCGCTCGAACTTCGACGATCGCTGTCACGCCTTCTCTTATACGCTTGCGAGATCGCGGATGGCCTGCGCGATGCGCGCCACGCTCGGCACCACCGAATCGAGCAGCACCGGACTGTGCGGGCTCGGCACGTCGGGGGTCGTGACACGCTCGATCGGCGCGTCGAGGTCGAAGAAAACCTCCGCGGCAAGCACCGCGGCGATCTCCGCACCGAAACCGGCCGTCCGCGTGTCCTCGTGCACGATCAGGCAGCGGTGAGTCTTGCGAACCGAAGCGAGGATGGCCTCGCGATCCCACGGCGACACGGTGCGCAGGTCGAGAAGCTCCACGTCGACGTGCGACCCGGCTGCGGCCTCGACGCACCGTTCGACCATCGCGCCCCACGTCACGATCGTCAGCTCGGTTCCGGCGCGCAGCACCTTCGCCTTGCCGAACGGCACGACGAAATCGTCGCCGGGATACGGGCGGCGGGCCCACGCCGCATCGAGCATCGCCCGATGCTCGAAGAAGATCGTCGGATCGTTGCCGCGCAGCGCGGTGCGCAGAAGACCGACGGCATCTTCCGCATTGGAGGGCATCGCCACGCGCCAGCCGATCGCGTGCGCGAACTGCACCTCGTTGCTCTGGCTGTGCCACGGATCGCCGACCTTGAAGAACCCGCCGGGCATTCGCACGACCATCGGCGCGGCGAAGCGATTCGCGGTGCGCCAGCGCATGGTGCCGCAGTCGTTCAGCTGCTCGGTCGCAGGTTCGGCGTACTTGCGGAACTGGATTTCGGGCACCGGCATGAGGCCAGCGAGCGCCATGCCCACTGCGCGGCCGACGATACCTTCCTCGGACAGGCTCGTATCGAACACGCGGGAGGCGCCGAACTTGTCCTGCAATCCGAGTGTCGCGGCGTGCACCCCACCCTTCTTACCGACGTCCTCGCCGAAGATGACGACGCGCGGATTCACGGCGAGCTCGTGCTCGAGCGTACGGCGGATGGCGGTCATCATGTTGATGCGCGCGCTCTCGCTGCGCGGCGATTCGTCCCCCGCCGCGGGCTCGATCCCCTCGGCCAGCAATCCGCCCTGCGCCTGCACCTCGATCGATCCGTCCGCGCGACGCTCGCCGAACACGTAGCGCATCGTGCGCGTCGGGTCGGGAGTGGGACGCTGCTCGACGCGGGCGAGCGCCTCGTCGACCTCGCGGCGGGCGCGCTGCTCGAGCGCGCGCCAGGTTTCCTCCGACACGATCTGCGGTACGAGCTGGCCGCGCAGGCGCTCGAGCGGATCGCGCGCGCGCTCGCTCGCGATCTCGTCGGGCGACTTGTACGTCTGCGTGTCCTGCCCGGAATGTCCGCAGAGGCGCGGCACGACGAGCCGAAGGAGCGCGGGGCCGTTTCCGGCCCGAACCGTCGCTACGGCCTCGCGAATGAGCGTCAGTGCGCCCTTCGGATCCGCGCCGTCGCCGTCGAGAATCTGGAGATTGCGGAAGGCGGCGAGATTCGCAGCGATATTGCCGCCGGGTGTCTGGAAATCCGACCTCACGGAGATTCCATAGCCGTTGTCCTCGATGAGGAAGAGCATCGGCAGTCGCTGGGTCGTCGCGATATTGAGCGCGGCCCAGAAACCGTTCGCCGCGACCGAGCCGTCGCCGCCGTTCGCGAGCGCGATGCTCCCCTCGCAGCGTGTATCGCGCAGCACCCGGGCACGGTACACGAGCGCCTGCGCCCAACCGACGGTCGGCGTGTACTGCGTGCCCACACCGCCGGAGGCGGGCAGCACGCACGGACCGTCGCGGCGTGGGAGATTGGCGACGACGCCGATGTCGCGCCCTTCGCTCAGGCCACCCGCGCGCATCATGGTCGAGGCGAGCGCGTCATCCACCGAGAGTCCAAGCGCCAGCAGCAGCGGACGAGAACGGTAGTACGCCCCGATGCCGTCGCGCGCGCCCGTGAGCGATTGCGCGAGCAGCGCCTGGGCGACGTCGTGGCCGCGCGCGGTGAACTGATAGAGCACCTTGCGCGCAGGGACGAGCCGGGTCTCCTCGAGATCATCGAGTGCGCGCGAGAGAAATACCGTGGAGAGCACGCGCGGCCAGTCGATCGGCGAAGAGTCGGTGGCTCTGTGCGGCTGAAATACGGCTGCGGACATGCTGTCCTTGGAAGACTCAGACGACTAAGGCGGCCAAGACGGCGGAAAGGCCGTCCCGCGCAGCGTACGCCAGGCCGGAGAGTGAAAAACGGCAAAATATCACTAGGGATCGACATTTCGTGGTGATACTATTGTATTCTGCACAATTTTTTGACGGATTTCACTATGGAGCTGGATAGGCTCGACGCGCGGATCGTCGCGGAGCTGCAAAAGGACGGACGCCGCTCCGTCGTCGAGCTCGCCGAGGAGATCGGCCTCTCGGGCACGCCGTGCGCGCGGCGCATCAGGCTGCTCGAGCAGGCGGGCGTCATTCAGGGCTACACTGCGGTCGTGGATCCGACGCGGCTCGGGCTCAACGTGCAGGCGTTCGTGCAGGTGAAGCTCGAGCGCCACACCGACGAGAAGCTCGAGCAGTTCCGGCGCGAGATCGAGGCGCTCGAGGAGATCGTCAGCTGCTACGCGACGACCGGCGAGTACGACTACCTCCTCCAGGTCGTCGCGCCCGATCTCGAGTCGCTGAGCACCATCGTGCTCAAGAAACTGGTGAAGATTCCGAGCGTCCGGGACGTGCACTCGAGCATCGTGCTCGATACGGTGAAGCGCTCCGTGCGCGTGCCGCTCGGGCACCTGGCCTGAGACGGACTTGGCGCAAAGAGGAGCTGCGGTCGCCACGTGGTTGCACGTGAACGCCCAGCGGTCCAGATCGGTCGATGCCGTTTTCACCGAGCGAATATCGTGGAGCGAATGAAAACGCCATCGAGCAAGCCGGGCCGCCCCGGTCTCCCCTTAGTCGAATGGATGGCGGAGCACGATCGTCTGATCCCGCTCCGGCCCGGTCGAGATCAGGTCCATGCGCGCATCGACGAGAGCCGCGAGCCGCTCGAGATAGCGTCGCGCGTTCGCCGGCAGCGCGTCGTAGGTCTGCACGCCGATCGTGGATTCGCGCCAGCCCGGCAGCTCCTCGTACACGGGCTCGACGTCGGCGTAGGCGTCCACGCAGAGCGGCGGCTCGTGCGATACGGCCTTGCCGCCGATGCGATAGCCGACGCAGATACGCAGGCTGTCGAGCCCGTCGAGCACGTCGAGCTTGGTGATGCACAGGCCCGAGACGCTGGAGTGAATGATCGAGCGGCGCAACTGCACCGCATCGAACCAGCCGCAGCGCCGTCGCCGCCCCGTTACCGCGCCGAACTCCTTGCCGACGCGCGAGAGGTGCTCGCCGTACACGTCGAACAGCTCGGTGGGAAACGGCCCGCCGCCGACGCGCGTGG
>JBQTHP010000178.1:0-5194 GCA_052389755.1 Gammaproteobacteria bacterium | reverse complement strand
CGCGCATCGTGTTCGCGTTTCCAGCCGGAAACAGCGGTACAGCCGTGTGGTTCGATGCGCCGTCGGACGCGTTCACATGGACGCCCCAGGTGACGATCGCACCTTCACGAAGAGCGCTGCCGGACGGTGCAGTGATGCACGGCGTGACTGCGGAGCTCGTCGCCACGGGCGGGTCCGTGACGGTCCGGGAAGCGATCCTGAGCAGCGTACGGGTCATCCGGGATCGAGAAGACGCAGACCGAACAACGCCCGAGGTGGTCGTTCAACCGCAGGTGTCGGAACGCGCCGTCACCTGGGAGCGGCGCAGGCTCGACGGAGCGGCTGGCTACGCGCTCAGCATTGACGTGCAGGGGGGAACGTTGGTCCGGAACGACGCGGGTGAGATCGTTCTCTCTCCCGCCGAGGATGGTCGCCTGCATCTGCGAGTCACTGCGCTCACGGGCGATACACCGCTCACGCCGTTCCCGCGACAAACGCTGTTCAGGAGCCCGGCCGGACGGGATGCTCGCCTGCGCGACATCCTCGCCTTCCTCGCCTCCGAGGAGAAGCTGCTCGCCGGATCATGGCGCTTCAACACCTACTTCGGGCGTGACACCTTGATGTCGGTGCGCCTCCTTTCTCCGGTTCTGCAGCCACATGTCATCGAAGCGGGTCTTGGAGCGGTGCTCGAGCGCCTGAACGAGCACGGGGAGGTCGCGCACGAGGAAGACATCGGCGAATTCGCGGCGCTGAGGCGCCGGCGCGATGGTGAGCCGGCGAGCAGCGACCCGATCTTCGACTACAAGATGATCGATGACGATTTCATGCTTCCCGTCGTTGCCGCGCACTACCTGCTCGATGTGTCGGACGGCAGGCAACGCGCGCCCCAGTTCCTCGCGCGCAAGGCCGACGGCGGTGATACGTACGGCTTCAGGCTAGCGAGCAACTTTCGCTTCGTCCTCGGCGCAACGAGATCCTTTGCGCGCGAGCCGAACTGGCGCCATCTCGTTGCGCTGAAGCGAGGCGAGCGTGTGGGGAACTGGCGAGACAGCGAGGACGGCCTCGGTGGCGGACTCTATCCGTACGATGTCAACGGCGTGTTCGTCCCCGCAGCCCTCGCAGGCATCGCGCGCCTGCACGCGAGCGGCATGCTACGGCCGTACCTCGTGGCGCGGGACGATGAGCTCTTCTCGCAAGCCGCCCACATGGCAGAGGTCTGGCGGCGCGAAGCACCGCGCTTGTTCGACGCCTCGTTTCCATCCGAGCGGGCAAGGGCAGAAGTCGAGGACTACGCGCGGCGTATCGGTGTGGAGGCGGCGCCGGCTCTTCGCGCGCTCGGGCATGACGATGTCCGGTTTCGCGCGGTCGCACTCGATGCGCAGGGCCGCGCGATCCCGATCATGAACTCCGACGAGGGATTCTCGCTGCTGTTCCTCGATGGCGAGCCTGTCGAAACGGCTCGAGTCGCGGAGGCACTGACCCGGCCCTTTCCGGCAGGACTTCTGACCGATGTGGGGCTGGTCGTCGCGCATCCGGCGTACGCGGGCGACGAGCTCGAGCCGAAGTTCGATCGGAATCGGTATCACGGCACGGTGATCTGGTCGTGGCAGCAGGAGGTGCTCGCCGCGGGCATCGGGCGCCAGCTCGCACGCAACGATCTCACCGCGTCCGTGCGCGAAACGCTGCTGCGCGCGCGCGTGAGGTTGCAGGCGGCGATGTCCGCATCCGATGCAGTCCGCGGCTCGGAACTCTGGTCGTGGTCGCAGGTCGACGGCCGCTATCGTCTCGAGCCCTTCGGCCAGCGCCAAAGCGATGAGACCGAATCGAATGCGGCGCAGCTCTGGAGCACCGTGCACCTGGCTCGACCCGGCACCTGAACGTTACTCCGTTGCGGATCAGGGACGCCCGTGCTGCTCGCCGGCGCTGCTACGCGCGAGGCTCGATCGCGCGCAGGTGACGCGACGCCGACAGCCACGCCCCGAACCAGCCGAGGATGTCGCTCACGCATCTCGACCGCTCTCGACATCAGGTGCCTTCTGCGCAACAGCCGAAGCTCGCCCACACGGCTTTCGTTTTTCCTATGCGCTCGAAGCGCTGCCAGTGGTAAAGGCGCTGGAGACGACGCAGCGCGGCGTTTGGAAACGGCATGGTTGTATCAGCGCTCCGTATCGCGGTCTTTATTCTTCTGCGACCCGCGCCGCTTGCGCACGGCTTCATTCAGCGCCGCGTCGTCGCGCCCGACGACGAGCAGTGCGCGGTCGTTGGCGTTCTTCCTGATCTGCCGCACGAGATCGCGCGTCATGTTGGCGGGCAAAAGGCCATACGCCTCGCCGCCGCCAGGGGTGGGGCGGATGTCCGGCCCCGGCCAGATGAAGCGGTTGACTTCCGTAGTGATGATCCAGGATTTTTCGGCATCGAGGCGAAGGCGCTTCTTGGTGGCAAGCGGAATTTCCATCGCGCGCTCCGGCTTCTCGGGCGGGGTGTGCGTCACCGGCGCGATGTAGGTTTCGATCTCCCGGTGCTCGTTGATGCGCGTGTGGACAATAACGCAGGGGCGGTCCTTCAGCCCTTCCTCGCGTCCCTTTCGCGCCTCGCTCCACCAAAGGTACACATGGCGTATGACGAGCCCGATCTCCGGCCTGAGTTCCGCCATCAGGGATTACGGCTCATACTCGCGGTCGAACTTCGATGCCGCCTTGGGAATCTGCACCTTGCCAAGCTCGTCGATAATCTCTTTCGGGAGTTGCGAAACGTGAAGGGCTTTCTGCTCGTAGCGGCGCAGCCGGGCATAATCCTCGGCCCCGAGCAGCACCACGTCATCGCGGCCGTGATTGGTGATAACCACCGCCTCGCGCTGCGCCAGCGCCCGGTAGCGCCCGAACTCGCGCTGGAACTCGCCTGATGTGATCTTGGTCATGAAAGCCTCCTTGGTGCTCTGCAATCACTATAACCCGTATTATACGTATTTTCAAGAAAATACGTGACAGGATCGTTTCGGGGTTATCCAGCCGGTTGCCCTTTCTCGGCCAGGGCGAAAAGTAGCTGTCCTGCCGTCGTCGTCGGGTGGAGGCCGCGCGCGGGCATGCGAGTGAGCGGTGTAGATCCGCGCTCGCCGCGGCTAGGGCTGCGGAAGCGGCTTCCTGCGAAGGAAGCCGAAACCGAACAGTACCAAGGGAATGCCGAGAGCAAACAGCGACGCCGCTCTCTTGGCAACCGTCGTATAGGGAATACTCGCCGCGAGGAGATCCATGCGTTCCGGGTACTTCCTCAAGAGAGCCAGAACGGAGGCATTTTCGACGAGATCGAACGCCACGTACGCCACCGGAACGAGGGGCAGCACGACTCTCACAACCCTGCCCAGGGAATAACCGGTGAGCGCTCGGCGCATCAACAAAAACAGGAACGGAAGAACGCTGAGCGGCAGCAGCACGTCGATCGTCAGGTTCCTGAACGAATAGTTCCGCCGGCCCGCTTCGCCATAACCAGCCAGTCGCTCATACAGCGCATCAGGAGTAAAGGCCGGCGAGGCGTCGAGCAGGACTCCACCGCCGCTCGCGCGATTGAAGTCGGGGACGCTTCCCGGGAAGTGAACGAAGTGAACGGCGAGAACAATGAGCAACGCCCATCCGCCAGAGACGACCAAGATTTTACGTGCTGCCATGCGGGCATCATTTCACAACAGTCGCGCGTCACACAGATCGCGTCATAAGAATAGGCAGTTCAAACGCGTGTCGCTGGCAGAGTTGCGCAGCGGTTGAGGGGGGGGGTTGAGAGGCGGCCGGTGGTGAAATGAGCCGGAGTCGGTGCGGCTTGAAGGCGGCGAGCGATCGGCAGTGCGCATATGGCGCTTAAGTCGCGAGGGGAGTGAGCGCTGGGCTCGGGTGAACGCAGTGCGGCGCCTGAGGCATGGCCTCATGTTGGAATGGAATGGAATGAGCTGTGCCCGTGCGGGCGATGTTCAGCGCGGCAGCCACGCAGCCGGCGGCGCCCGAGCGGGCGGGGGAGGGGCGCCGGTGCCGTCGCGCCGTTCGAGGTGATCGAGGATGTGGCGGATGAGGGTCGTGCTCTTGCGGATGCGCTGACCGGCGAAGGTGAAACACCAGCGCGGATGCTGACCGAGCGTCGATTCGAGCGCAGCCATGGCATCCGCGTTGAGTGGAATGCCGCGACCCTCGCCCGATTTCGTCGTGCCGTGATCCAGCCATGCGACCCTGCGGACAAGATCCACGCGGCTCCATTCGAGCCCGTGGATCTCACCCGCGCGGCAGCCGGTCGCGAGTGCGAACTTCACGATCGGTTTCATGTGCTCGGGCAAGGCCTCGATCAATCGATCAGCCTCCTCGCGACTCAGGAAGCGCACGCGCCGGCGGGGCTCTTTCAGCATGCGAATCTTCGTCCGCCTCGAAGCCCTGGCCCGCGAGCATATGGGTCTCATCTGAGCCCCGCGACCCGCAAGTACGCATTCGGCATGTCGAATTGCGATACAGTGCTTGACGATTTTCGATAATATCAGTATCGTTTGTCGATATACGTAGCCATCAAGGGTGCAAGTTCGATGCCCCGAAGCTATTCCGCCGCGCTGCCGACTGCGTATGTCGTGCTGCACATCCTCATCGTCCTGAACTGGCTGGTCGGTGACGCGTTCCTTGCTCTGCTCGTCGTGGCGCCCAACGAGCAATGGATCATGACCGCCTACAAACTCTCTCCTTCGCCTGAAGCAGAGCGGCTGATCTTTGGCTTACGCGTGATCGCCGTGCTCGTCCTCGTCATGATCCCGCTCAACTATGTCGTCCTCAAGCGGCTGCTCGCGATCGTTGAGACGGTTCGCGCGGGTGACCCATTCGTTGCCGCGAACGCGTACCGTTTGCGGGCGATTGCTTGGGCCCTGCTCGCGGCGCAGCTTCTCAGCCTCGTCATCGGCGCGATCGCCGAGGCCCTTTCGACTCCGGCGCGTCCGGTCAATGTCGATGCTGGCTTTTCGATCAGCGGGTGGCTCGCCGTGCTGCTGACCTTCGTCCTCGCGCGCGTCTTCGCCGAAGGCGAGCTGATGCGTCAAGACCTCAAAGGGACGATCTGAGGATGGCGATCGTGGTGAAGCTGGACGACGTGCTGCACGCGCGTCGCATGACTCTGACCGAGCTCGCGGAGCGCGTCGGCATCACGATCGTGAACCTTTCGATTTTGAAGACCGGAAAGGCACGCGCGATCCGCTTCT
>JBQTHP010000177.1:0-39337 GCA_052389755.1 Gammaproteobacteria bacterium | reverse complement strand
GGGCCGATCGGACCCGCTCCCACATCCGGCACGACGATGCGCGAAGCCGCCTCGCGACGCATTTCGCGGGCTTCCTCGATCGCGTCATTGAGCGCGACCTTCACCGCCGCGGGAAATTTCCTGATCGCCTCATCGAGCGTCTTCGCCTCGATCTCGAACACGAGCGGCAGCACGCCCGCCGGCGTGAGCAGCTGGGTCTGACCGGAAAACAGCACCGGGCGCGACGCATCGGTCGCGCCGTCGCTGTTGACGGGCGTCATGAGCCGAATCGTTCCGGCCTTGCGGTCGCTGAAGACTTCCTCCCGATACAGGCCGGCGGCGTCCAGGGAGATATCCGGGAGGTCGGGTGCGGAAGCCATGCGAGTCCAGTGCTGAAATTGCGGGTGTATCGACGGATGGCATTGTACATGCCGCGCTTTCGTCGCCTACGTCGGCGGCGGGGACAGGCGCTGCAGAGCTTCGATGAACGGTCGGTCGGCTTCCAGAATGTCCTCGGCGTCGAGCGCCGCCGGCGACACCCAACGCAGACGCTGGCCATCGAGACTTCCGACCTCACCCGAATAGCGCTCGACGATCCACAACGAGAGCTCGACCCGGCGATCGCGGTAGTCGTGCGTGAGGCGCATGAGCGGGCGTGCCGCGAGCACGCGTACGCCGATCTCTTCGGAGAGCTCGCGATCGAGGGCTTCGCGCTCGCTCTCGCGAACACCGATCTTTCCGCCGGGAAACTCCCAGCGCCCCGCCATGTGCTTGCCGGCCGGCCGCTCGGCGATGAGCACGCGTCCTTGCGCGTCGTACAGCGCCGCCGCGACGACGCGGATCAACACCCTCACCCGGCTTCGCCACCCTCTCCCCCGCTTGCGGGGGAGATGGGCAGGGGTGAGGGGGGGTTCACTCGACGCTCGAGAGCGCGCCGTGGCAGTGCTTGAACTTCTTGCCCGAACCGCACGGGCAGGGTTCGTTGCGGCCGATCTTGCGCTCGCCGCGCACGAAGGTGCCTTGCGTCTCGACCGGCGGAGGAGGCAACGGTCGAGCACGGCGCCCGGCCGCGCCGATGGCGCCCGGCAATCTCGCCGGGATCTGCTCGCCGGCTTCGCCGGCCTCGCCGCGTCCGTTCGCTTCGAGCGCCGACTGCGCCTCGACGTGCTGCGCCTGCAGCGCCCGCATCAGACGCTGCCGCCGCTCCTCTTCCTCGCGGTCGATCTCTTCCTGCGTCCGCACCTCGATCTTCGCAAGCATCGTGACCGTCTCGAGCTTCACGCGATCCAGCATCGCCGCGAACAGCTCGAACGCCTCGCGCTTGTACTCGTAGCGGTAGTCCTTCTGGGCGTAGCCCCGCAGGTGTATGCCCTGGCGCAGGTAGTCCATCGCGCCCAGGTGCTCACGCCAGTGCTGGTCGAGCATGCGCAGCATCACGTCCTTTTCCACGTGCCGCATGATCGGCGCGCTGACCCGGGCGACCTTCGCGTCGTATGCGGCATTGGCCGCGTCGATCACACGCTGCCGCAGGACCGGCTCCTCGAGCTCGGGTTCCTGCGCGAGCCAGGTCTTCGGATCGACGCGCGCGTTGAAATCCTTCAGCAGCGTCTCGGCGAGCCCGTCGAGGTCCCAGTCCTCCGGCGCCGTAGTCTTCGAGAGAAACTGATCGATGAGATTGCCGACGGCCTCCTCGCGGATCCCGCGTATCGCATCCGACAGATCCTCGGTCCCCATGATCTCGGTGCGCTGCTGGTAGACGACCTTGCGCTGGTCGTTCGCGACGTCGTCGAACAGCAGCAGCTGCTTTCTGATGTCGAAGTTGTGCGACTCGACCTTGCGCTGCGCCTTCTCGATCTGGCGGGTGAGCATGCCGCTCTCGATCACCTCGCCTTCCTTCATGCCCGCGATCTGCAGCAGCCGCTTTGTGCGCACCGGGTCGCCGAAGATGCGCATGAGGTTGTCTTCCATCGACAGATAGAAGCGGCTCGAGCCCGGATCGCCCTGGCGGCCCGAACGGCCGCGAAGCTGGTTGTCGATACGTCGCGACTCGTGCCGCTCCGTCCCGACGATGTGCAGCCCTCCCGCAGCGACGACCTTTTCGTGCCGCGCCTGCCAGTCCGTGTTGATCCGCTCGCGCTCCGCGTCGTCGAGCGGCGCGCCCTTCTCGGCCGCCACGGCGGCGAGCTCGGCGTTGAGGTTTCCGCCCAGCACGATGTCCGTGCCGCGGCCTGCCATGTTCGTCGCGATCGTGACGGTGCCCGGGCGACCGGCCTGCGCGACGACATGGGCCTCACGTTCGTGCTGCTTCGCGTTCAGCACCTGGTGGGCGACGCCTTGCTTCTGCAGCAGTCCCGAGATGAACTCGGACGTCTCGATCGATGTCGTGCCGACGAGCGCGGGCTGATCGCGCTGCACGCAATCCCGGATGTCCTCTGTGATCGCCTCGAACTTGTCCTTCTGCGTGAGATAGACGAAGTCGGGGTTGTCCTTGCGCACCATCGGCTTGTGCGTCGGGATCACCACCACCTCGAGCCCGTAGATCTGCAGGAATTCCGGCGCCTCGGTGTCCGCCGTTCCCGTCATGCCGGAGAGCTTGCGGTAGAGGCGGAAGTAGTTCTGGAACGTGATCGAGGCGACCGTCTGGTTCTCCTCGCGCACGCGCACGCCTTCCTTCGCCTCGATGGCCTGGTGCAGACCGTCCGACCAGCGCCGTCCCGGCATCGTGCGGCCGGTGAACTCGTCGACGATGATCACCTCGCCGTTGCGCACGATGTATTCGACGTCGCGCTTGTAGATGGCATGCGCGCGCAGCGCCGCGTTCAGGTGGTGCATCAGCCGGATGTTCGCGGCGTCGTACAGGCTCTCGCCTTCGTGCAGCAGTCCCGCCTCGGCCATGAGCTTCTCGACGTGCTCGTGGCCTTCCTCGGTGATGTGGACCTGCTTCGTCTTCTCCTCGAGCGTGAAGTCGCCCGGACCGTTCTCCTCCACCTGCCGCTTCAGGCGCGGGACGAGCTTGTCGATGCGGAGGTAGAGCTCCGTGCTCTCCTCCGCCGGCCCCGAGATGATGAGCGGCGTGCGCGCCTCGTCGATGAGGATCGAGTCCACCTCATCGACCACGGCGAAGGAGAGGCCGCGCTGCACGCGGTCCTCCAGCCGGAACGCGAGGTTGTCGCGCAGATAGTCGAACCCGAACTCGTTGTTGGTGCCGTAGGTGATGTCGCACGCGTAGGCGGCGCGCTTCTCGGCGGAGTTCTGGGCGTTCTTGATCACTCCGACGGTGAGGCCGAGGAAGCGGTAGATCGGCCCCATCCAGTCCGCGTCGCGCTGCGCGAGATACTCGTTGACGGTGACGATGTGCACGCCCTCGCCGGTCAGCGCGTTGAGGTATGCGGGCAGGGTTGCGACGAGCGTCTTGCCCTCGCCGGTGCGCATCTCGGCGATCCGGCCTTCGTGCAGCGCGATGCCGCCGACGAGCTGCACGTCGAAATGCCGCATCCCCAGGGTCCGGCGGGACGCTTCGCGCACGACGGCGAAAGCTTCCGGGAGAAGCTCCTCGAGCTTCGCGGCCTGCTTCAGGCGCTCGCGGAATTCGTCGGTCTTTGCGCGCAGAGCCTCGTCGCTCACGGCCTGCGTCTCGCGCTCGAGGGCGTTCGCCGCACGGACGTGGCGAACGTAGCTCCTTAACAACCGCTCGTTGCGGCTGCCGAAGATGCGGGTGAGAAGCTGCAGCAACTTCAGGATTCCGGGATCAAAAAAAGCGAGTCACTACAAGCACTTGGATGGCCGGAGGGACTCGCAGGGCGGCGTATTGTACGCGAATAGACTGCGGCCGGCGTAACGGGTTCGGACCGATGATCTAGGGATTCGCGCGCGAGAAAACAAGCATCTCGCGTCGCCGGCGGCGGAAGCGGAAGTCAGCGGCCGATGAAGGAGAGCGGATTGACCTGGCGGCCGTTGCGCAGCACTTCGAAGTGGACGTGCGGGCCGGTCGAGCGACCCGTCGATCCCATCAGGGCGAGCGCTTCGCCGCGCGTGACGGTCTGTCCGACCTGAACGAGCGTCTTCTGATTGTGGCCGTAGCGCGTGACGTAGCCGTTACCGTGACTGACCTCGACGAGCGAACCGTAGCCCGCGCGCTGACCTGCGAAGGTGACGACACCGGCAGCGACCGCGACCACGTCCGACCCGGCCTTGCTCGCGAAATCGAGTCCCTTGTGGAACGCCTGGTGTCCCGTGAAGGGATCCTGACGGTCGCCGAAATAGGATGAAATGAATCCGGCTCGCACGGGCCGGCCGTCGGGAAGAATCTGTTCCGAAAGCTCGCGCGCCAGAATGACGCTTTCCAGGGCGGCCAGCTGCGCATCCCGCAGCTCGACCTTGTTCTCGAGCTCATCGAGCATCGCCGAAAGGTCGGGTATCTGCGCGCCCACTCCGCCGCTCTCGACTTCCGGGCCGCCCGCGGGCGGGCTACTCTCGAAATCAAACTCGCGGTGATCGATGTTCGCCATCTCCGTCAGACGCCTGCCCAGGGCGTCGAGCCGGATCACGTGGGCATTCATCTGGCCGAGCCGCATGGCCATGGCGTCGACGCGCTCCTGCAGCTCGGTGCGAAGGTCGGAAATCTGGGTTTTCTGTTCGGAGACGACGGTCGACCAGTGCTCGCTCTCGCCGCGCGCGAGGCTTCCGCCGCTTCGCTGGCCGAGTTGCATCCCGAGGGCGAAGGCCGTGCCGAGTATTCCGAGCACGAGTGCGGCGATCACTCCGAGCGTGGCCGGATGCCCCAGGTCGAACTGCCGGGCGCGTCCCTCGCGCTTCGAAAACCAGATCAAATTCATGCCGACAGCTCCGGCGATCCAGGGGCTCGAAAGCCTGACAACGCGAGGTGGTAGCAACGCGGATGCCCGGTGCGGGCGTTGGCGCCCTGTTCTGGTTTTCGATCTTCCGTCAAGCTGGCAACCCCGCTGTCATAGCTCGTGCCTTAGACCGGTGGCTTTGCGTCCCCGCCTTTCAGCGGGTTTGCCAAAATCAGCGACTCGGAATATGCCCAATAAGGACCCTCGAAACAAGCCACGGAGGTCGCAAAACCGTCAGAAAACCCAAATGCGATCAAGGCTTGGGGATTCTGTAAAGGGCCTCCTGGGCCGGGCACGAAACCCCGTTCTGAGCCAGATTTCCGCGCAAAAAGGCTCACAGGACGCCTGGCGCGCGTGGCTCGCAACCCGTCTGCCGGAGGACCTCGCGGGGCGGGTTTCGGGCGTCGTCGAACGCGAAGGCGTACTGACCGTTTTTACGGAATCTGCCGCCTGGTCGGCCAGGCTGCGATTCGCGCTGGCGGAGGCCGACGCGGACGTCAGGGCCAGGAGCCCCGGGTTGAGCCGCGTGGTCGTCAAGGTGATGCCGCGCTGAGCCGGAGCCGGCTACCGCCTTCCGCCCTCCGTCTTCCGGCCGGAGTAGGAGAAGAGCGGTGGCCTGCATGCTGGAGGTGATCCTCTGACCGGAAGGCGGAAGCCGGAAGTCGGTAGCCGCGAGCGCTAGCTCGCCAGAGCTGGCGCCTCGACGTAAGAGATCGGAGCCGCGTCCGGAGACTCGAACACTACTTCCTCCCAGGCGGCGCGCTCGGCGAGCAGCTTTCGCAGCAGTCGGTTGTTCAGCGCGTGCCCCGATTTGTGGCCGCTGAACTCGCCGATCAGGCTGTGGCCGAGAAGGTAGAGATCGCCGATCGCATCGAGGATCTTGTGCTTCACGAACTCATCCTCGTAGCGCAGGCCGTCCTCGTTCAGGATCCTGTAGTCATCGAGCACGATCGCATTGTCGAGATTGCCGCCGAGCGCGAGATTGCGCGAGCGCATGGTCTCGAGGTCGCGCATGAAGCCGAAAGTGCGGGCGCGGCTCACCTCTTTCAGAAACGAGGTGGTGGAGAAATCCATCGACGCGCGCTGCGAGCGTCGCTTGAAGATCGGGTGGTCGAACTCGATCTCGAAATTCACCTTGAAGCCGTCGAACGGATCGAAGCGCGCGCGCTTGTCGCCGTCGGCGACCTCGATCGGGCGCGTGATGCGGATGAATCGCTTCGGGAACCGCTGCTCTTCGATGCCGGCCGACTGAAGGAGGAACACGAAGGGGCCCGCGCTGCCGTCCATGATCGGCACCTCCGGAGCGCTCACCTCGACCACGGCGTTGTCGATGCCGAGTCCCGCGAAGGCCGACAACAGATGCTCGACCGTCGACACTTTCGCATCGCCGTTCACGAGCGTGGTACCGAGCGTCGTCTCGCCGACGCATTCGGCATGCGCGCGGATGTCGACGAGCTGGGGCAGGTCGGTGCGGCGGAAGATGATTCCCGTATCGGGCGCTGCAGGCCGCAGCGTCATCAGGACTTTCTTCCCCGTGTGCAGACCCACGCCCGTCGCACGGATCGAGTTCTTGAGCGTACGTTGTCCGAGCATCGCGACCCGACGGGAAAATCGGAAATTTGCCCCCAATCCCCCCAACGATCTCCAGGCGACCCTCGTCGGGCAGCGACGGAGCGAAGCCGCGCCCGGCGAGAGCCGTACCGTACCACATCTGCCGGACCCCCTTCAGGCGGGAGTCCGGCCCGACCTCTCGGCGTCAGTCAGCCTGGCGGCGCAGGAACGCCGGAATGTCGAGCAGATCCTCGCCAGCGTCGGGGCGCAGCCCGTCTCCGACCGCACGCTGACGCTGCACCGTAGGCTTGTCGAGATTCGCGTAGTCGTTGTTCGACAGCGGCTGCGACCGCCGCACCACACGCATCGGGGGCTCGCCTCGATGCGTGAGCGCGCTCGACTCGCGAGCGGCCGGCATCTCGCGCGGCGGGTGCGCGCGCGAGGCGGCTGCCGGGCGCCCGAGTCCGGTCGCGACCACGGTGACGCGCACCTGGTTCGTGAGCTCCGGATCGATCACGGTGCCGACCACGACCGTCGCGTCCTCGGCGGCGAACTGCTTCACGATGCTGCCGACTTCCTGGAACTCGCCGATCGACAGGTCCATGCCCGCGGTGACGTTCACGAGAATGCCGTGCGCACCTGCGAGATTGATGTCCTCGAGCAGCGGCGAGGACACCGCAGCTTCGGCCGCTTCGCGCGCGCGGCCTTCGCCGCTCGCGGCGCCCGACCCCATCATCGCCATGCCCGTCTCGGCCATCACCGTTCGCACGTCGGCGAAGTCGACGTTGATGAGTCCGGGCCGCGTAATGAGCTCCGCGATGCCCTGCACGGCACCCTGCAGCACGTGGTTCGCGGACTTGAACGCATCGAGCAGCGTCGTCTGCGGACCGAGCACGGTGAGCAGCTTCTGATTCGGGATCGTGATGAGCGAATCGCAGTACTTGCCGAGCTCCGCGATGCCGTGATTCGCGACCAGCGAGCGCTTGCCGCCTTCCATCTCGAAGGGCTTCGTCACGACCGCCACCGTGAGAATGCCGAGCTCCTTCGCGACCTGCGCGACCACGGGCGCCGCACCCGTACCGGTGCCGCCGCCCATGCCCGCGGTGATGAAGAGCATGTCGCAGCCCTCGATGAGCTCGAGGATACGATCACGATCTTCCATGGCGGCCTGCCGACCCACCTCCGGATCGGCGCCGGCGCCCAATCCCTTGGTGATGTTGCAGCCGATCTGCAGCGACGTCTTGACCTTCGAGTGCTTCAACGCCTGCGAATCGGTGTTGATGCAGATGAAGTCGACGCCGTCGATGCCGCTCGACACCATGTGCGACACGGCGTTGCCCCCGCCGCCCCCCACGCCGATCACCTTGATGACGGCGCTCTGGCTGTATGCGTCCATCAGTTCGAACATGTCACTCGCTCCTTTGTCAGCAAGAAAATAGTCTGGTTGGTTGAATCGTCGTCTCTCGTCTTCGTCTGTCAGCGAAGTCTTTCGGCCTCATCAGAAGTTCCCCTGAAACCACGACCGCATCCGGTCGAGCGTGGTCTTCGCGTGATTCATCGGGCGCCCGCGCCGCGCGGGCATGAAGTTGTCGCGCGCGTAGAGCAGCAGGCCGACGCTCGTCGAGAACACGGGATTTCGCACGACGTCGGAAAGGCCGTTCACGGACTGCGGTACACCGAGGCGCACGGGCATGTGAAACACTTCCTCGGCGAGCTCGATGGCGCCTTCCATCTTCGAGGTGCCGCCGGTGAGCACGATGCCCGCCGCGATCGCTTCCTCGAAGCCGCTCCTGCGCAGCTCCTCGCGCACGAGCGCGAAAAGCTCCTCGTAGCGCGGCTCAACGATCTCGGCGAGCGTCTGGCGGGCGAGACGCCGCGCGGGACGCTCCCCGACGCTCGGCACCTCGATCGTCTCGTCGGGATTCGCGAGCTGGGAGAGCGCGCACGCGTAGCGGATCTTGATGTCCTCGGCGTACTGCGTCGGGGTGCGCATCGAGACCGCGATGTCGTTCGTCACCTGATCGCCCGCGATGGGAATGACCGCGGTGTGGCGGATCGCGCCGTTCGAGAACACCGCGAGGTCGGTCGTGCCGCCGCCGATGTCGACGAGGCACACGCCGAGCTCCTTCTCGTCCTCCGTGAGCACGGCAACGGCCGAGGCGAGCTGCTCGAGGACGATGTCCTCGACTTCGAGCCCGCAGCGCTGGATGCACTTCTCGATGTTCTGCGCGGCGCTCTCGGCGCCGGTGACGATGTGCACCTTCGACTCCAGGCGCACGCCCGACATGCCGATCGGGTCGCGGATGCCTTCCTGCCCGTCGATGATGAATTCCTGCGGCAGCACGTGAATGATCTTCTGGTCCGCCGGGATCGCGACCGCTTTCGCCGCGTCGATCACGTGCTCGACGTCGCCGTGCATGACTTCCTTGTCGCGGATCGCGACGACTCCGTGCGAGTTCAGGCTCCGCACGTGGCTGCCGGCGATGCCGGCGAACACCGAGTGGATCTCGCAGCCGGCCATGAGCTCGGCTTCCTCGACCGCGCGCTGGATCGACTGGACCGTCGATTCGATGTTGACGACCACGCCCTTCTTCAGGCCGCGCGAGGGCTGCGAGCCGAGGCCGATGACCTCGACCGACCCGTCGGGGCCGACCTCTCCCACGAGGGAGACGACCTTGGACGTTCCGATGTCGAGGCCGACGATGAGGCTACGATCCGAGCGCTTAGACATTGCGCTTTCCTCCGTCTGTCGCGCGCCGCGCGCCGCGCCAGCCGATTGCGAAACCATTCGTGTAGCGCATGTCGACGTACGCGATCTCGCCCTCGCGCTGGCTCACGAGCTTCGCCGCGGTCGCCATGAATTTCTCGAAGCGATCGTCGACCAGGCGGCGTCCGAGCCGCACGGTGATTCCCGAGTCGAGATCGAGCTCCCACGCCCCGCGCGCATCGAGTCGCAGCGCCGTGAGCCGCATGCCCGCCTCGAGGAGCCGGCCCTGGGTCGCGAGGTAGCGCTCGGCGACGATGCGCTCGGCGCCGGCGGGGCCGGAGAGCTGGGGCAGCTCGGTCGGAATGTGGCGGGCCTCGCTCACGAAGAGCTCGCCGCGCGTATTGAGAAGACCGTGGGCGCCCCAGCGCGCGGCCGCCACTTCTTCCACGACGGTCACCGCAAGACCGCGCGGCCAGCTGCGCTGCACGCTCACCTCATCGACCCACGGCAGAGCGTCGATCGCGCGTCGTACGGACTCGAGCTCGACGCTGACGAGACCCACGCCGCGGGCGCGCGCCCGGACGGCGCGCTCGATCTCATCCGGCGACACGCGCTGGAACCGGCCCGAGACCGCTACCCGCTCGATCGGCTGGTCGAGAATCCACCGCACCATGAGCGCGGCCGAGGCGACGATGCCGAGGGCGATCGCGGTTGCACCCATCCGCCGCCAGTTCAGCGCCGGCAAGCGAACCGGCCGCTCGCTCGCCTTGCGACGATTCCTGGGACGACCCCAGGCGCTCACGGGGCGCGCTCCTCGCGCCTGCGGGCGAAGCTCGTCTCGAGCACGCGCCACACGAGCTCGTCGAAATCGATTCCCGCGGCGCGCGCCGCCATCGGCACGAGGCTGTGATCGGTCATTCCGGGAATCGTGTTGATCTCGAGCAGCAGCGCACGGCCCGCCGGATCCATCATGAAATCCGCACGGCCCCAGCCTTCGGCGCCCGTCGCCTGGAACGCGGCAAGGGCGAGATTCCCCAGATGCTGCTCCGCCGGAGCGGACAGTCCCGAGGGGCAGAAGTAGCGCGTGTCGTCGCGGAAGTACTTGGCGTCGTAGTCGTAGAACTTCTTCGGCGTCTCGATGCGGATCGAAGGCAGCGGCTGGCCCTGCAGGATCGCAACCGTGTACTCGCCGCCGGTGATCCACTTCTCCGCAAACACGCCCGGCTCGAGCGCGGCCGCGGCGCCATACGCGATCGGCAGATCCGCCGGACGCTCCACCTTCGTCATCCCGACGCTGGAGCCCTGTGTCGCGGGCTTCACGATCATCGGCAGCCCGAGCCGCTCGATCGCGTAGTCGAAGTCCTGCGGACGCTTCAGCTCGAGGAAGTCCGCGGTGGCCACGCCCAGTGACTGCGCGAGGCGCTTGGTGCGCAGCTTGTCCATGCCGATCGCCGAGCCCATGACGCCGCTGCCCGTGTACGGCACGCCGAGATACTCGAGTGCGCCCTGCAGCGTGCCGTCCTCGCCGCCGGGGCCGTGAAGGGCGATCCACACGCGGTCGAAGCGCTCGGTGCGCAGCTCCGTGAGGGCGCGATCGCGTGGGTCGAAGGGGTGGGCATCGACGCCGCGCCGCTCGAGAGCGGCGAGCACCGCGTTGCCCGTGAGGAGCGAGATCTCGCGTTCGCTCGAATCGCCGCCGAAGAGCACGGCTACGCGACCGAACTCGCGCGCATCGCGCACCCGCCTCGTGACCGAACGATCGTGAACGAGGCGCATCAGCGCCCCTCCCCCACGATGCGCACCTCGGGGACGAGGCGGATGCCGGTACGCTGCTCGATCGTTGCCTGCACGTGGCCGATCAGTCGCTCGAGATCCGCCGCGGTCGCCTCCCCGTGATTGATGATGAAGTTCGCGTGCTTCTTGGAAACCGACGCATCGCCGATGCGAAAACCCTTGAGCCCGGCCGCTTCGATGAGCCGCGCGGCGTGATCGCCGGGGGGATTCGTGAACACCGAGCCGCAGCTCCATTCCCCGATCGGCTGCGAGGCCTTGCGTTTTGCGAGCAGCGCGCGGACCTCCGCGTCGTTCGCGCCGGGCTTGTGCTCGAACGTAAGGAGCGCCGAAAGGAACCACTCATCGCGGGCGGGCGCCTCGACGTGGCGATAGCTCACGCGGTACTCGTCCGCGCGGCGCGTGCGCACGGTGCCGGCGCGGTCGAGCGCTTCGACCTCGACGACGTGGCGCCAGGTCTCGCCACCGAATGCGCCCGCGTTCATCGCGAGCGCACCGCCCAGCGTGCCCGGAATGCCGGCGAAGAATTCCGCGGGCCCGAGCCCCCACTTGATGCAGTGCCTCGCGATGCGGGCGCAGGCGACCCCTGCTTCGCAGGAGACGGTGGTCTCGTCGATACGGCGAAGCGCATCGAGCGCGCCGTGCGTCGAGATCACGACACCGCGCAGCCCGCCGTCCCGCACGAGCAGGTTGCTGCCGAGCCCGATCCAGTGAATCGGCGTGCCGGCCGGCAGTGCGCGGACGAACGACGCGAGCTCGGCGCGATCGGCCGGCGTGAAGAACACATCGGCGGGGCCGCCCACGTGCCAGGAGGTGTGCCGGCTCATCGGCTCGTCGCGCTGGATGCGCGGCAGGAATTCCGGTGCGACGGCCACGATCACTTGGCTCCCAGCTGCGAGGGCAGCGCATGCGATACCGCGTTGATGTGGCCGGCGCCCATCGTTACCACGACATCGCCGTCCCGGATCAGGTCCGCGAGCGCGCCCGCGAGCTCCTCTATTCTTTCTACGAACACCGGCTCGACCTGGCCGCGCGTGCGAATCGCGCGGCAGATCGCGCGCCCGTCGGCTCCGGCGATCGGCGCCTCGCCAGCGGGGTACACCTCGCTCACCACGAGCGCATCGGCCGTAGACAGCACCTTCGCGAAGTCGTCGAGCAGGTCGCGCGTGCGCGTATAGCGGTGCGGCTGGAAAGCGAGCACGAGGCGGCGGCCCGGATAGCCCTGCCGCAGCGCTTCGAGCGTCGCGGCGATCTCGGTCGGGTGATGACCGTAGTCATCGATGATGGTGATGCGACCGGCCGCGGTCTTCACGTCTGCAACGTGCTGCAGACGCCGCTCGATGCCCTGGAACCCGGCCAGTGCGCGCTGGATCGCCGCGGAGTCGATGCCGATCTCGGATGCGACCGCGATGGCAGCGAGCGCGTTGAGCACGTTGTGCGAGCCCGGCAGGTTCACCGTCACGGGCAGCGGCGAATCGTCCTCGCCCACGCCGCGCCGCTCCACGAGGAAGCTCGTCTGCAGGCCATGGCGCCGGAGTTTCACCGCGCGCACGTCCGCCTCGTCGCTCAGACCGTACGTGACGGTCGGCCGGCCGATGCGCGAGAGGATGCTACGTGCGTGCTGGTCGTCCAGGCACAGCACCGCGAGGCCGTAGAACGGCAGGTTGTGCAGGAAGTCGACGAAGCTCTGCTTCAGGCGCTCGAAGTCCCCGTCGTGCGTGACGAGATGATCGTTGTCGATGTTCGTGACGACGGCGATGAGAGCCTGCAGATGCGTGAACGACGCATCGCTCTCGTCGGCTTCGGCGACGAGGTAGCGCCCTGCTCCGAGCCGCGCGTTGCTCGCGGCGCTCTTCAGGCGCCCACCGATCACGAATGTCGGGTCCTCGCCGCCTTCTGCGAGGATGCTCGCGACGAGGCTCGTGGTGGTCGTCTTGCCGTGAGTTCCGGCAACGGCGATCGCGTAGCGGAAACGCATCAGCTCGCCGAGCATCTCGGCGCGCGGCACGACGGGAATGCGCTGCTCGAGCGCGGCGCGCACCTCGGGATTCGTCTGCGCCACGGCGCTCGACACCACGATGACGTCGGCGCCGCGCACGTTCTCGGCCGAATGTCCGATCGCGATGCGCGCGCCGAGCGCCTCGAGCTGGCGCGTGACCGCATTAGCCTTGAGATCGGACCCCTGCACCGAGTAGCCGAGATTGATCAGCACCTCGGCGATACCGCTCATGCCGCTGCCGCCGATGCCTACGAAGTGGATCGTGTGGATCCGCCGCATGCGCTCGACACGGAATGAGCCGCTCTGGCTCATGCGGGGCTCCTCGCAAGGTTCGCGCACGCGTCCGCGAAATCCTCGGTCGCGCGCGGCTTTGCAAGCAGGCGCGCACGGTCGGCCATCGCGAGCAGCTTGCCGCGGCCCGCGGCGAGACGCGCGAGCTCCTCCGCGAGGCGCTCGGCCGTGAGCTCGCGGTCGGGTACGAGCACGGCCGCCCCTTCGGCGACGAGATAGCGCGCGTTGTGCGTCTGATGGTCATCGACGGCCGCCGGGAACGGCACGAGTATCGAGGCGACGCCGACCGCGGCGAGCTCGGAAATCGTCAGTGCGCCGGAGCGGCAGATCACTAGATCCGCCCACGCGAACGCCTCGGCCATGTCGTCGATGAACGGGGTGACCTGCGCGCGCACGCCGGCGCTCGCGTAGTTCTGCCGCGCGACCTCATGCCACCGCTCCCCGGCCTGGTGGCGCACCTCGAACGCGGCGGAGCCGGAAAGCCGCGCGAGCGCGAACGGCACGACTGCATTGAGACGTGTCGCGCCCTGGCTGCCGCCGATGACGAGAATCCGGATCGGGCCGCTGCGCTGTGCGAAGCGCTGCGCCGGCGGCGGCACCGCGCTGATGTCGGCGCGCACCGGATTGCCGATGGCGCGGGCCGACACCTCGCCGCGGAAGCTCTCGGGGAACGCCTCGAGCACTTCGCGCGCAAGCCGCGCGAGGCACCGATTCGTGAAGCCCGCGATCGCGTTCTGCTCGTGAATGAGAAGAGGTCGACCCGTGAGCCACGCGGCGACTCCGCCCGGACCGGTGACGAAGCCGCCCAGCCCCACGACGACCGCCGGTCGGTGCCGCCGCATCACGCGCACCGCCTGCAGCAGCGCGAGCGCGAGGCGGAACGGGGCCGCGAGCAGCGTGCCGAGCCCTTTGCCGCGAAGACCGCTCACCGTGAGCCACTCGATCGGGATGCGTTCGCGCGGCACGACGCGCGCTTCGATGCCGCGGCGCGTGCCGAGCCACACGACGTCGAAGGACCGTGCCCGCAATGACCGCGCGAGCGCGAGAGCCGGAAAAACGTGCCCGCCGGTACCGCCCGCCATGATCAGAACGGGACGAGAGCTCATGCGCGCGCCTCCGCTCCCCAGGTGCCCCCGCGAGCGTGCGCCGTTGCCGCGCCGCGCTCGTCGCGCCGCGCCTCGTGATACACACGCAACAGCACGCCGACCCACGCGAGCGTCACGACGAGGCTCGAGCGCCCGTAGCTCATCAGCGGCAGCGTGAGGCCCTTCGTGGGCAGCACGCCCATGTTCACCCCGATGTTGATGAACGCCTGGGTGCCGAGCCACAGCCCGAAGCCGGCGGCGAGGCAGGCAGGGAACTTGCGGCCCGCTTCGGCCGCGAGGCGAGCGATGTAGAAGCTGCGCAGGGCTAGCGCGAGAAACAGCGCGAGCGTCACGACGACGCCCAGGAGCCCCAGCTCCTCGGCGAGCACGGCGAAGAGAAAGTCGGTGTGGGCCTCCGGCAGGTAGAACAGCTTCTGCACGCTCTCGCCGAGGCCCACACCAAACCACTCCCCCCGACCGATGGCGATGAGGGACTGCGTGAGCTGAAAGCCGCTGTTGTACGGATCGGCCCACGGATCGAGAAACGCGAGCAGGCGCCGCAGACGATAACCGGAGCTCACGGCGGTGAGCGCGAAGCCGGCCGACGCGATCACCGTCGCCGCGAGCACGTAGCGCAGCCGGGCGCCCGCGAGAAACAGGACGCCGAAACCCGTCGCGAACAGCACGGTCGCGGCTCCGAAGTCCGGCTCCGCCAGAAGCAGCACGCCGACACCCGCGAGGATCGCGAGCGGTTTGCCGAGCCCGAGGAACGTGCTGCGCAGCTCCGCTTCGCGTCGCGCGGCATATCCGGCGATGTAGATCAGCACCAGCACGCGCGCCAGCTCGGATGGCTGGAAGCTTAAGGCCGCAACCCGCAGCCAGCGCCGGCTGCCGTTCACCTCATGTCCGAGCCCCGGCACGAGCACCGCGATGAGGAGGAGAACGGACAGCACCAGCAGCGGCACGGCCGCGCGCGCGAGCAGCTCCGTGCGGATGCAGAACACCAGCGCCGCGCAGCACGCACCGGTGAGCGTGAGAGTGAGCTGACGCTCGAGATACAAAAAAGCATGGCCGCCGTCCTTTGCCGCGATCGACATCGACGCGGAGGTCACCATCACGAGCCCGAGCAGCACGATGGCGAGCACGATCGCGACCGTGATCAGGTCGATGCGCACGCTGCCGTTGCGCGAGGAGCTCATCCCGCGAGCTCCTTCACTGCCTGGGTGAACACCGCGCCGCGATGGGCGTAGTCGCGGAACATGTCGAGGCTCGCGCATGCGGGCGACAGCAGCACGGTGTCGCCGCGCTTCGCGGCGCGCGCCGCGGCCCGGACGGCGGTCTCGAGCGATGCGCAGCGCTCGGTCCTGCACACGCCGCGCAGCACTTTCGCGATGGCGCCCGCGTCGCGGCCGATGAGCACCGCGTGCCGGACTTTGTCGCGGAAGGCGGCCGCGAGCGGCGCGAAGTCCTGATTCTTGCCGTCGCCTCCGGCAATCATCACGAGCGGACCGGGCATGCCCGCCACGGCCGCGAGCGTCGCGCCGACGTTCGTACCCTTCGAATCGTTCACGAACGCGACGCCGTCGATCTCGGCGACCCACTCGGCGCGATGCGGCAGGCCGGGGAAAGCTGCGAGCTCGGTCAGCATCGAGGGCATGGGCAGATCGATCGCCTCGCCCAGCGCGAGCGCCGCGAGCGCGTTGGCTGCGTTGTGCAGTCCCGCGATCTTCAGCGCGCTGACCGGCAGCAACGGCTCGTCGCGCCTCATCAGGGAGCGTTCGGGTGCGTCGCTGACGAGGAAGTCGGCGCCGCTGTCGGCACGCAGACTGAAGCCGAGCGTGCGCTGGCCGGCGTGCGGCATCCGGATGACGAGCGGATCGTCGAGATTGATCACGGCCGTCTTGCAGCGCTCGAAGATGCGCGCCTTCGCCGCCGCGTACTCCTCGATCGACACATAGCGATCGAGATGGTCGGGCGTCAGGTTGAGCACGCTCGCGGCTTCGAACGCGAGCGTGCTCGTCGATTCGAGCTGGAAGCTCGAGAGCTCGAGGACGTAGAGCTGGGGAGCCTCCCCTTGCGCCGGTAGCAGATCGAGCGCCGGCTCGCCGAGGTTGCCGCCGACCCTCACGCGGATCCCGGCGCGCTCCGCCATTCGCCCGAGCAGCGTCGTCACCGTGCTCTTGCCGTTCGTGCCGGTGATTCCGACCACCGGTGCATCCACCGCGCGCGCGAACAGCTCGATGTCGCCGACGATTTCGAGGCCACGGTGCCGAGCTTCATCGAAGAGCGGCTCGGAGAGCGCGACACCCGGCGACGCCACGACGAGAGTCGCCTCGTCGAGCAGGCTCGCATCGAGCCCGCCGAGCGCGACCGGGATATCGCTTCCGAGCTCGCGAAGGCCGGGAAGCTCGGGCGGCTCATCGCGGCTGTCCGTCACCGCGACGCGCCAGCCACGCGTGCGCAGCCAGCGCGCGCACGACAGTCCCGTGCGGCCGAGGCCGACGATGACGGCGTGTCCGGGTTCGGGGCTTGCGTTCATCCGTTCGCTCATCGCAGCTTCAGCGTCGCGAGACCCGTGAGCACGAGCAGCAGCGAGATGATCCAGAAGCGCACGATAACCTTCGGCTCCGCCCAGCCTTTCAGCTCGAAGTGATGATGGATGGGCGCCATGCGGAAAATGCGCTTGCCCGTGAGCTTGTACGAGGCGACCTGCAGGATCACGGAGGCGGTCTCGAGCACGAAGATGCCGCCCATGAGGAGCAGGACGAGCTCCTGCCGGACGATCACGGCGATCAGGCCGAGCGCCGCGCCGATCGCGAGCGCACCGATGTCGCCCATGAACACCTGCGCGGGATATGAGTTGAACCAGAGAAACCCGAGCCCCGCGCCCGCGAGCGCGGCGCAGAAGATGAGGACTTCCCCGGCGCCGGGTATCGCCGGGATGGTCAGGTAGGCTGCAAACACCGCGTTGCCGCTCGCGTACGCGAAGACGCCGAGCGCGGACGCGACGAGAGCCGCCGGCATGATCGCGAGCCCGTCGAGCCCGTCGGTGAGATTCACCGCGTTGCTCATGCCGACGATCATCAGGTACGCGAGCGCGACGAAGCCGAAGCCGGAAAGCGGCACGGCGAAATCCTTGAAGAACGGCACGAACAGCGTGGTGTCCGCCGGCTGCTCGGCGGTGTAGTACAGGGCGAGCGCCGCGGCGAGGCCCGCCAGGGATTGCCAGAAGTACTTCCAGCGCGCGACGAGACCCCGGGAATTGCGGACGACCAGCTTCAGGTAGTCGTCGTAGAAGCCGATCAGCCCGAAGGCGAACGTCACGCCGAGCACCGTCCACACGAACCGGTTCGCGAGGTCGGCCCAGAGAAGCGTGCTGACGAGAATCGCGACGAGGATGAGCGCGCCGCCCATCGTCGGCGTGCCCGCCTTCGGAAGATGCGACTTCGGGCCGTCGTCGCGCACGACCTGGCGGATCTGGTAGCGCGAGAGCCGCGCGATCATCGACGGGCCGATGATCAGCGAGATCGCGAGCGCCGTCATCGTCGCGAGGATCGCGCGCAGCGTCAGGTACGAGAAGACGTTGAAGGCCGAGTAGGCCGGCGTGAGCTGCTTTGCGAGCCAGAAGAGCACGGGCTACCCCGCTTTGCGACCAGTGGACACTGTGGCGAGCGCATCGACGACGCGCTCGAGGCGATTCACGCGCGAGCCCTTCACGAGCAGCCGCACGTCGCGCGAGACGGATGCGTCGAGCGCCTGCGCGAGCGATTCGGTATCGGGGTACCACTGCGCGCCGGCACCGAAGCTCTCGACGGCGAGCGCGGCGAGCTTGCCGGTCGCGAACAGGCGCTCGATGCCGCGCTCGCGCGCGTAGGCGCCGATCTCCGCGTGGCTGTCTTCCGCGAACGCACCGAGCTCGGCCATGTCGCCCATGACGAGCCAGCGTCGGCCCGACAGATCCGCGAGCACGTCGATGCCGGCGCGCATCGAGCTCGGATTCGCGTTGTACGAATCGTCGATGATCCAGGCGCCGCTGCGTGCAAGCCTGAACTGCAGGCGACCGTGCACTGCACGCATCGACGCGAGCCCCGTCGCGACGTGCTCGAGCGTTGCCCCCGCGGCGACGGCCGCGGCCGCGGCCCCGAGCGCGTTCACGACGTTGTGACGGCCGGCCAGACGGAGCTCGATTTCACGACGGCCGATCGGGCACACGAGCTCGAAGCGCGTAACGAAGCCCGTGACGCCGATCTCCGAGCGCAGGTTTTCCGCGCCGAAATCGGACGGCTGCACGACACCGAACGTGACGACGCGCGCGCGCGTGAGACCGCGCCAAAGATCGGCGAAGGGATCGTCCGCATTGATGACGGCGGTCGCCTCCGGCGCGAGCCCCTCGACCGTCTCGCCTTCGGCCCGCGCCACGCCTTCGAGGCTGCCGAAACCTTCGAGATGCTCCGCGCCAGCGTTCGTGATGATGCCGATCGTCGGCCGCGCGACGCGAACGAGCGCCGCGATCTCGCCGGCGTGGTTCGCCCCCATCTCGATGACCGCGAAGCGATGTGACGGGTCGAGGCGCAACAGCGTGACGGGTACGCCGATGTGATTGTTGAGGTTGCCGCGGGTCGCGAGGCAGGTGCCTGCCTGCCCCAGGATCGCCGCGATCATCTCCTTCACCGTGGTCTTGCCGTTGCTGCCCGCGACGCCGATCAGCGGCCGATCGAACGCCGCGCGCCAGCGCATGGCGGCGCCGGTGAGCGCCGCCTGCGTGTCCGCCACGAGAATCTGCGCGAGCGGCGTCTTCTCCTGCGCGCTCACGACCGCGCCGGCCGCCCCGGCCGCATGTGCCGCCGCGACGAACTCACCCCCATCGAACCGCGGACCCCTGAGGGCGACGAACAGCTCGCCGGCGCCTATCGTGCGCGTGTCCGTCGATACGCCGGTGAACGCGCGGTCGGTACCGATGAGGCGCCCGCCGCAGATGTTCGCGAATGCCGAGAGCGTGCGCTTCATGGCCCGACTCCGAGCGCTGAGCGAGCGACGGACTGGTCGCGGAACGGGCGGCGGGTCTCGCCGTAGATCTGGTAGTCCTCGTGACCCTTGCCGGCGATGAGCACGACATCGGCGGCGGCCGCGGACGTCACGGCCGCACGAATCGCCTTCGCGCGGTCGTGCTCGACACTCACGGATGCGGAAGCGGCGACGCCGGCGCGGATCGCGGCAACGATCGCCGCCGGATCCTCGGTACGGGGATTGTCATCGGTGAGCACGATCCGGTCGGCGCGTTCACCGGCGATGCGACCCATGATCGGGCGCTTGCCTGCATCCCGATCGCCGCCGCAACCGAACACAACGGTGAGGCGCCCGGCGCAGTGGACGCGTGCCGCCTGCAGTGCCTTGGCGAGCGCATCGGGTGTATGCGCGTAGTCGACGATGACGAGCGGCCGACCAGCGTTTCCGCCGAAACCTTCCATGCGACCCGGCGGCGCCGTGCAGCGCGGAAGCGCGCGTGCCGCCTCGTCGAGGGAGATGCCCCAGGCGAGGAGCACGGCGAGCACGGTGAGCACGTTGTCGACGTTGAAATCCCCGACCAGCGGCAGCTCGACGCGCGTACGTCCCCACGTGGTATCGACGTCGATCGAAAGGCCCGCAGGCGCAGTCCTCGCGTGCACCGCGCGCACGAAATCCGCTGCCGCGCGGACCGATGCCGGTGTGCGCGTCGTCGCGACCAGTCGTCCCGCAGCCGGCCGCGCAGCAAGCGCGGCGCCGAAGGGATCGTCCACGTTGATCACGCGCGCGCTCAGCCCCGGCCACGAGAGGAGGCGCGCCTTCGCGGCGCCGTATGCGTCCATCGAGCCGTGATAGTCGAGATGATCGCGCGTGAGATTGGTGAAAGCGGCCGTGTGGAAGCGCACGCCGGCGACGCGCGCCTGATCGAGAGCGTGCGAGGACACTTCCATCGCGACGCACTCGGCGCCGAGCGCGCGCAGCTCCGCGAGCTGGCGATGCACGCTTACGGCATCCGCCGTGGTCAGCGCCGATGCGCGCAGCGCGCCCGGCTTGCCGACGCCCAGGGTGCCGGCGTAAGCGGCCGGCCTTCGACACTCCGCGAGCGCCTGCGCGAGAAGCCACGCGCACGTCGTCTTGCCGTTGGTGCCGGTGATGCCTGCGACGGTCAGTGCGGCGGACGGCGCGCCGAAGAACCGATCGGCGATGGTGCCGACCTGCGCGGTCAGATCCGGGACGCCGGCCGCGAACACGGGCTCGCCGCGCGGCCCGGACTGGATGTCGCTCCGCCACGAAGGCGGTTCGCCGCCGGGCTCATACAGGACGACACGCGCGCCGCGCGCGAGCGCGTCGCGTGCGAACTCGAGACCGTGATGCGTGCGCCCGCGGCAGGCGAGAAACAGCGAACCGGGGCGAACGCTGCGACTGTCGAGCGTCACGTCGGCGATCTCGATGTCGGCGGGCGCCGCGATGATGCCGGCCGTGAGAGCTGCAAGTGGTTGGGTGGGCACAGCATTCATCGCAGCGCCACCGTGCGCGTCGTGGGAGACGCCGTGAGCGGCTCATCCGCATCGTGCGCATCCGGAATCAGCTGATCGGGCGCGACCGCGAGCAGACGCAGCGAGCCGCCGACGACACCCGCGAACACGGGTGCGGCGACGTCGCCGCCGTAGTAAAGGCCGGCGCCGGGCTCGTCGATGACGACGACCGCGGCGAGCCGCGGCGCGCTCGCCGGGGCGACGCCGCCGAACACCGCCATATATCGGTCGGTCGAATAGCCGCCGGCGGTTGCGATCCACGCCGTGCCTGTCTTGCCGGCGACCCGATAGCCCGGGATCGCCGCGCGCGTGCCCGTGCCCTGCGCGGTAATCACCGACTCGAGCATGGCGATGAGCGCGCGGCACGCTTCCGCGTCGATGATGCGCTCGCCGATCACCGGTTCGTCCGCGCGCAGCAGCACGACGGGCCGGCGCACTCCGTGCGCGCCGACGATCGCGTACGCGTGCGCGAGCTGCAGCGTCGTCACCGAAAGTCCGTATCCGTACGACATCGTCGCGATGCCGATCGGCCGCCAGTGCGAGTAGTGCGACAGCAGGCCGGCCGACTCGCCGGGATAGCCGCTCGTCGTCACGTGCCCGAAGCCGAGCCCTGTGAGCGTGGTCCAGATCTGCTCGGGTTCGAGCGACAAGGCGAGACGCGTCATGCCGACGTTAGAGCTCTTCGCGAGGATCGTCGCAAGATCGATCGCTCCGAGGCTCCCGTGCTCTTCCTCGATGATCTTGACGCCGACCTTGATGAAGCCGGGCGAGGTGTCGATGACGCTCGCCGCGTTGTACTTGCCGGACGCCAGCCCTGCGGCGATGACGAACGGCTTCATCGAGGAACCCGGCTCGAAGATATCGGTGACCGCGCGGTTGCGATAGGTCTTCGGCGCGATCTGATCGCGATCGTTCGGGTTGTAGGCGGGCTGGTTCACCATGGCCAGCACTTCGCCGGTCGTGACGTCGAGCACGACGACCGAGCCGGCGCGCGCGCGATGCCGGCGGATCGCGCCCTTCAGCTCGCGGTAGGCGAGGTACTGAATGCGAAGATCGATCGACAGCACGAGATCCCCGCCCGGCCTCGCGGGGCGGATGCTCTCGACGTCCTGCACGATGCGCCCGTAGCGATCCTGGATGACGCGCTTCGCGCCGTCTTCCCCGGCAAGCCAGTGATCGAACGCGAGCTCGAGCCCTTCCTGTCCGGCGTCGTCGACGTTCGTGAAGCCGAGCATGTGGCCGGCGACCTCGCCTGAGGGGTAGTAGCGGCGGTACTCGCGCATGAGGTGCACACCCGGTATGCCGAGCGCTCGCACCTTCTGTGCCTCGGCCGGCTGCCGATGGCGCGCGACATAGAGAAACTCCCGGTCGAGGTTGCTCGTGATGCGCCGCGTGAGCTCGCGCGCGTCGAGCCGCATGGCCTTCGCGAGGCGGGTGATCTCATCCGGCGCGAGCTCTCGCGGATTGACCCACACCGAATCGACGGGCGTGCTGACCGCGAGCGGCTCGCCGTAGCGATCGGTGATGGCGCCGCGATGCGCGGCGATCTCGGTCACGCGCGAGAAGCGCGCGTCGCCTTCCTTCGCGAGGAAACCGTGATCGACGAGCTGCAGATCGACGGCTCGCCAGAGAAGCGCCGCCGCCCCGCACACGAGCAGAAGCGAGGCCGCCGTCGCGCGCCAGCCGAATGAGGCCGGCATCGGGTCGCGCGATCCACGACTTCTCACGGCGACACGCCTTCCGGAATCACGACTTGTATCTCGCCCGGCGCGGGCATCGCCATGCGCAGCTTCGCGCTCGCGACGCGCTCGACGAATGCGTGCGTCGACCACGCGCTCTGCTCGAGCTGCAGCTGTCCCCATTCGATCTCGAGCGTGTCGCGGCGCGCGTTCAGGCGCTCGAGCTCGACGAACAGCTCGCGCGCGCGATGCTTGGACCAGATCGCGCCGGCGGCCGATCCGAGCGTCGCAAGCCACAGCAGCGGGAGCAGGACCGCGAACAGTTTCGTGGGCGAGGATTTCACGGCAGACGTAGGGCCTCAGTGCGCTCGGCGACGCGCAGCAGCGCGCTGCGAGCCCGCGGGTTCGCGGCGCGCTCGGCCTCGCCCGGTCGAATCTTCTTTCCCACGATGGCGAGGCGCGGGCGCATGTCCGGGGGCAGGCCGGGCAGGCGCGCGAGCTCCGGTGCGAGCCGCGATTCGCGCTGCATGAAGCGCTTCACCATCCGATCCTCGAGCGAATGAAAACTGATGACGGCCAGTCGTCCGCCGGGCGCGAGCACGTCGAGCGCCGCCGCGAGACCGCGTTCGAGCTCGCCGAGCTCGTCGTTCACGAACATGCGCACGGCCTGGAACGTGCGCGTCGCGGGATGCTTGCCGGGCTCCCGCGTGCGCACTGCTCGCGCCGCGATCGCGGCGAGCTCGCTCGTACGCGTGATGGGATGCACGCGCCGCGCGGCGTCGATCGCGTTCGCGACACGCCCCGCGAAGCGCTCTTCTCCGAGCGTCGCGATCACCTCGCGAATCTCATCGACGCTCGCGCGGGCAAGCCAGGCCGAGGCCGGCTCGCCCCGCGTCGGGTCCATCCGCATGTCGAGCGGGCCGTCGGCGCGGAAACTGAAGCCGCGCTCGGCCGCGTCGAGCTGCGGCGAGGAGACCCCGAGATCGAACAGCACTCCACGACACGGCCGCGCCTGCGCGTGTGCCGGCACGCGTTGAGCGAGCTGCGAAAATGGCGCGTGGACGAGCGCAAGCCGCACTTCGTCGGCAAAGCGCTCGCGCCCGGACGCGATGGCCTGCGGATCCTGGTCGATCGCAAGCACGCGGCCTTGTCGACCCACGGCCTCGAGTAGCCGTGCCGTATGACCACCCCGTCCGAACGTTGCATCGACATAGTAGCCACCCGCCTCGACGGCCAGCGCTGCCAGCGCCTCATCGACAAGCACCGGTTTGTGCTCATCCAACTCCGAAGCGGTGATGAAACCGCCCCCCGATATGCCGCGTTGTCGTCCGACGCGCGCGCTCCGTGAGCGTGCGCGACTCCCTTGCGCGGACTGCCACCGCTAAAGCGATAGCGAATCCAGCTCTGCAGGCAGGCCGGCGCCGTCTTCGCTCTTCAGCCAGACGTCGCGCCGCTCGTTCCAGCGCGCCTCGTCCCACAGCTCGAAGCGATTGCCCTGACCGATCAGCATCGTGTGACGCCCGAGGCCCGCGAATTCGCGCAGCTCCGGCGGCAACAGCATCCGTCCGTGCCCGTCGAGCTCCAGATCGGTGGCATGGCCGACCATCACCCGCTGCAGCTTGCGAACCTGCGGATGCAGCGTCGGCAGGCTCATGAGCTTTCGTTCGATCTGGTCCCAATCGGGCAGCGGATAAATGAGGAGGCAGGGGTCGCGGTCCACGGTGACGACGAGCTGGCCTTGGCAGCGTTCGGCGATCTGGTCGCGATAACGCGTGGGAATGACCAGGCGGCCCTTGTCGTCCAGAGTCAGTTTTGTTGCACCGCGGAACATGAGACCCGGACGACGATCTCGCCCATTTCCCCCCACTTTCTCCCACTTAGCGCCACTATAGGAATGGGCGGCGGACTATGTCAATGCGGAGAAGTGAGAAATTCGTCGCAGTCACAACGACTTATGGTGAGTCGTACAGTGGTCCTCCGATACGAAAAGGCCGATAGGACTGCGCAATCAGGGGTTTGTCGAACGAAGCTCATCCAGTAGCCCGACAGGCGCGTTCCTGGACACTGTTGCGTGCGGTGCCCGACCAGAGCTCGATGACCCCTGACGCATAAAAAAAGAGGAGCCGGCCTGTAAGCCGGGTTCTGTCGAGGGTAGTCATTCCTCTGGGATCCGCGTCACCGCGGACCTCTAGCGGCCTACCCGGAAGCGCGCGCGGATCGGCGCTGCGACCCGCGTTTTCACGCAAATCGCTGCTTCCCTATTTGGCCTTGCTCCGAGTGGGGTTTGCCGTGCCGTCGCGTGTTGCCACCGACGCGGTGCGCTCTTACCGCACCGTTTCACCCTTGCCGTCGCTCTTGCGAGCGCTTGGGCGGTCTGCTTTCTGTTGCACTTTCCGTGGGCTCGCGCCCCCCAGGGGTTACCTGGCACCCGATCCGCCGGAGCCCGGACTTTCCTCCACATTTCCAGCGGAAATGCAGCGACTACCCGGCCGACTCCTCGGCGCCAAGATAAGGCCGTATGGCTGCAAGCTCAACGACGGATTTGCGGGTCGGGTTTTGCGGAGAGTTCCCGCACGAGCTCGTAGGCCGTGCTTCGCTTCGCGCCCGTGATCTGCGCGGCGAGCGCCGCGGCGCGACTCGGCGGAAGCTCCGGCGCGAGCGCAGCCACGGTTCGCCGCAACAGCGCCATGTCGATGCCCTCCTCCTCGGGCGCTGCCGCGCCCCGTACGACGATGGTGATCTCGCCGCGCGCGACGTCGGCGTCCGTGTGTGCTACCGCCGCGAGCTCCGCAAGCGTGCCTCTGTACACGGTCTCGAATGTTTTCGTGAGCTCGCGCGCGAGCGCGGCCTCGCGGCCCGCACCGAACACCGCTGCGAGATCGTCGAGACAGTCGGCGATGCGATGAGGCGCTTCGAAGAACAGGAGCGTGCGTATCTCGTGCGCGAGATCGTGGAGACGCGCGCGGCGCTCACTCGCATTCGCCGGGAGAAAGCCTTCGAAGCAGAACCGATCCACCGGCAGGCCGGCGATGGAAAGCGCTGCCGTGATGGCCGATGGACCGGGAATGCTGCGCACGTCGATGCGCGCGGCGATCGCCTGCCGCACCAGCTCGAAACCCGGATCGGACAGCAGCGGCGTACCGGCGTCGCTCACGAGCGCCACCGTCTCGCCGCGCACCATGCGCTCGATCAGCTCGGGGACGCGTTCGCGCTCGTTGTGGGCGTGCAGCGCCACGAGCGGGCGTGCGATGCCGATCGCCTGCAGGAGCACGAGCGTGCGGCGCGTGTCTTCGGCGGCGATGACGTGGGCGCGCGCGAGCGACTCGCGCGCGCGATCGGTCAGATCGCCGAGATTGCCGATCGGCGTTGCGATCACCTCGAGGCGCCCTGTCACTATAATTGTCCTGGTCGCTTGTCCGCGGGGCATCCTGCCCGCGAGTGAAAGGCTGTTCAACCAATGATGCACGCGTCGCGCGGCGCCTGTTTGCCCGTCCACGCAGTCGCGGCGATCGCCGTCGCCTTGCTGCTTGCCGGCTGCCCCGGCGCCGGCCCGCGCCCGACCGGACCGCCGAGCGCCGATCGCGCCGAAACCTTGCTGCGTCGGGGAAGCGCGGCGGAAGCGGCGCGCATCTTCGAGTCGCTCGCGGCGCAGAGCACCGGCGCGGCGCGAAACGGCTTGCTGCTGCGAGGCGCGCGAGCCTGGCTTGCCGCCGGACGCGCCGACGGCGCAGCGCGCACGCTTGCATCGCTCGAGGGAGCGCTCACCGAGGCGCAGTCCTTCGAGCAACGCTTGCTGCAGGCCGAGCTCGCGCTGCTCCGCGGCGATGCGCAGCTGGCATGGCGTGAAGCTCAGGCGATCGCGGAGCCTGCCGAAGCCGGCGCAGCCGTGCGCTATCTCGAGCTGCGCGAGCGCGCCGCCTTCGCGGCAGGCAGGCCGACCGAAGGCGTCGGTGCACAGATCGCGCGCGAGCGATGGCTCGCGAATCCCGAAGATCGCGAGACGAGCCGCGTACAGCTGCTCACGCACCTTCGCGATGCGAGCGAGCGCGGTGTCAAGATCGAGCCGCTGGCGACGCAGGACCGGATCGCGAGAGGCTGGCTCGAGCTCGGTTCGCTCGCAGCCGCTGCAGCGCGCAGTCCGAACGCCGCTGCTCCCGGTGTCGAAGCGTGGCTCGCGCGATATCCGAATCATCCGGCAACCGTCGCGGTGCGGCGCGAGTTGCTCGGGCAGAGCGTCGAGATCGCCGCAGGCGCGGCGAAACACGTCGCGCTGCTGCTGCCCGTGTCCGGCCGGCAGGCTGGCGCGGCCTCGACGGTTCGCGACGGCTTCATGACCGCATGGTTCCAGGCGTCGATCGCGGCACGGCCGCGCGTGCGGCTGTACGACACGGGCTCGATGAGCATCGCCGATGCGCTGTTCCGTGCCACACAGGACGGCGCCGACTTCATCGTGGGACCGCTCACGCGCGAAGAGGTCGTGGCGGCCGCCGAGTTTCAGACGGTGCGCCTGCCGACGCTCGCGTTGAACTTCCTGCCGCCGGAATCGGTGCCACCACCACAGTTCTTCCAGTTCGCGCTCTCACCCGAGGAAGAGGCGCGGCAGGTCGCGCTGCGCATCCTCGCCGAGGGGCACCGGCGCGGCGTGGCGCTCGTGCCCGAGGGCGACTGGGGCAGCCGTGTGCTGAACGCCTTTCGCGCCGAGCTCGAGACGGGCGGCGGTTATCTGCTCGCGGACGGAGCGCTCGAATCCGGGCGCACGGATTTTTCGCCTGCCATCACGCAGGTGCTTCGCATCAGCGACAGCCACGCGCGCCATCGCCGGCTGGAATCGCTGATCGGCAACAAGCTCGTGTTCGAGCCGCGGCGGCGCGAGGACATCGACTTCATCTTCGGCGCGAGCCAGGCGCCGACCGCGAGGCTGCTGCGCCCGCAGCTGCGCTTTCATTACGCCGGCAACATTCCGACGTACGCGACGTCGGATGCGTTCGAGCCGGACGCGAGCGCCAACCGCGACATGGACGGCCTCTTCTTCCCCGACATGCCGTGGATGCTCGGTGTAGGCGATCTCACGCAGTCGGTGCACGCGGCGACGCGCGACGCGTGGCCGACGGGCGGACCGCGCCGCAACCGCCTGTTCGCGTTTGGCTTCGACGCTTACCGGCTGCTCGAGGCGCTGCGCGCCGCCCCCGCCGGCAGCTCGACCTTCAACGTCGCGGGCATGACCGGCCGACTGAGCCTCGATGCCGACCGGCGCGTTCGCCGTGAGCTCGAGTGGGCGCAGATACGCGACGGCGAGCCGCGTGTATCGAGCGCCGCAATGCCGTGACCACGGCGCGCCAGGAGCGCGGCCAGCACGCCGAAGCGCTCGCATGCGAGTTCCTGCAAGAGCGCGGCCTCGAGCTCCTCGCCCGCAACTATCGACGGCGCCTCGGTGAGCTCGATCTCGTCCTGCGCGACCGCGGCACACTCGTCATCGTGGAAGTGCGCACGCGCGCTCGCGATGACTACGGCGGCGCAGCTGCAAGCGTCGATGGCTGGAAGCGGCGGAGAATCGTCCGCGCGGCGCAGCAGCTGCTGCAAGCGCGCCGCGATCTCGCCGCGCTGCCCTCACGCTTCGACGTGGTGATCGTTCACGACGTGGCAAGCGATAAACCGCGCGTGGAATGGATACGGCATGCGTTTGAAGCGTGACGCCCCTTGTCTGGCCGTCAGCGATCGGCCAACGGCTGATGGTTCAGACGAGACAGGAGCGCTGAATCGAACGTGGACGTTCATGCGACCGGCGTGTATTGAAGGCCGCTGCGCGATCGCATTCGGTCGGGTGCCGAGCGCGGGCCGCAGGCGCATACCGGGCTTGAAATGCGCCGGCCCGCGCGAGGGCATATCCCGTCAGGGATACACACGACCAGCGATCGCGCAGCGGCCTTCTATGCACGCCGGTCGCATCACCGTTACTTCACGATCTTCAGCTGCGGCCTCCGGCCCCCGCCTTCTTCCGCCGGCGTCGGGCGAGTCGGCGGCTCGGGACCGAGATCGGCCTCCGAGAACACCATGCCCTCGCCGGTTTCGCGCGCGTACACGCCGAGCACGGCCGTCACCGGAAAATGCACGTGGTGGACGACGCCGGCGAAGCGGGCATCGAAGTCGACGGCCTCGTTGCCGATGACGAGATGCTGCGTGGCCGTCGAGCTCAGGTTGAGCACGATCTTGCCGTCCTTCACGTAGGCGCGCGGTACGTCGACCTCGGGCCGCTCCGAATCGACGATGACGTGCGGAGTGTGGCCGCAATCGGTCACCCACTGATGCATCGCCCGAAGCAGGTACGGGCGTTTCGGCGGAAAAACTGGTTCGCCCATGGTGCGGAAGCGCAGCTAAAGGATCCGCATCTCCTGCTCGGCATCCGAGAGACTGTCGCGGAAGGCCGGGCGGGAGAAGATCAGGTTCGCGTACTTCATGATCGGCTGCGCCTGTGGCGGCAGGTCGATGTCATAGTACGGCAGTCGCCACAGAATCGGTGCGATCGTCGCATCGACCAGCGAGAACTCATCCGAGAGGAAGAACGGCTTCACCTTGAAGAGGTCGTTACTCTGCAGGACCGTGTCGCGCAGGATTCTCTTCAGTTTCAAAGTCTGCTTCTTGTCCGGCTCCTGCTCGATCTGGTGCGACAGAGTGTACCAGTCGCGCTCGATGCGATAGAGCGCGAGGCGGAACTGCGCGCGCGTCACCGGATCGACCGGCATGAGCGGCGGATGCGGAAAGCGCTCGTCGAGATATTCCATGATGACCCGCGAATCGTAGAGCACGAGATCGCGATCGACGAGGGTCGGTACGCTGTGATACGGATTCAGGTCGAGCAGATCCTCGGGATAGCGCCCGGGCTCGACGCTCACGATGTCGATGCCGATGCTCTTCTCGGCCAGCACGATCCGCGCGCGATGACTCCACGGATCATTCGGCGCGGAGAAGAGCGTCATGATGGAACGGCGGCTCGACAACTCACGCCCCCTGTGCGCGCCGAAGCAGGACGGTCAGTGGACGTCCTTCCAGTAATCCTTCTTCAGAAGCCAGGCGAGCCACGTGAAGACGATGAGGAAGAGGACGACCCAGACGCCGAGCGCGCGCCGCGCGACCTGCGCCGGCTCGCCGACGTAGTCGAGAAAATTCACCGTGTCGCGCACGAACGCGTCGTACTCGGTGGCGCGAAGACTTCCGGGCGCGAGCTGCTCGAAGCCCTCGAAGACCCGCTCGGTTCTCGTGCTGCCGCCCTCCCCGCGCACCTCGACGTCCCTGAATGTCGCGCGCTTCAGACCTTCGAGCTCCGACAGCACGTGCGGCATCGACGTGCGCTCCAGGGCGAGGTTGTTGACGCCGGTCGGCTTCGACGGATCGACGTAGAAGGTCTTGAGGTACTGATAGAGATAGTCCGTGCCCCGTGCGCGAGCCATCAGCGAGAGATCCGGCGGTGCCTTGCCGAACCACGCCTGGGCGTCGGGCGCCGGCATCGAGGAGAGCACGTACTCCGTGGCCTTGCTTCCCGCGGGCAGCAGATACTGCTCGAACTGTTCCGGCGGGATCAGAAGATCCTCCGCCATGCGCGAATAGCGCATGTACTTCAGCGAGTGACACCCGTAACAGTACCCGAAGAAGTTGCGCGCACCTCGCTGCAGCGACGCGACGTTGTCGAGCTGGTTGCCCGCACGCCAGGACCGCCAGTCCGCCGCGTGCCCGCCCTCCTCCGCGGCCTGAGCCGATGCCGCGAGCAGCATGCCGAGCAAAGCCGGACGGCAGGCGAGCTTACGCGTGCCCATGGTGCATCAGCCTCTCGGGCACGGGCCTGTTCACGTCCAGCTTCGTGTACAGGGGCATGAGGAGGAAGTACGCGAAGTACACGGCCGTGAAGATGCGGGCGAGGATCACGTACAGGCCTTCGGCCGGCTGCAGTCCGAGGTACATCAGCACGAGGAACGATACCGCGAAGGCGGCCAGGGCCGCGCGCGACATCCATCCCCGATAGCGCATCGACTTCACGGGCGAGCGGTCGAGCCAGGGCAGGAAGATGAACGCGATCACCGAGAGAAGCATGAGCAGCGCGCCGAGGCGCTGATCGGGCACCGCGCGCAGGATCGCGTAGTACGGCGTGAAGTACCACGTCGGAGCGATGTGCTCGGGCGTGGACATTGGATTCGCGGGCTCGAAATTCGGCGCCTCGAGGAACAGCCCGCCGAGCGTCGGCACGAAGAACACGCAGATCGCGAACAGGACCAGGAAGACGCCGACGCCGACCAGGTCTTTCACCGTGTAGTACGGATGGAACGGGATGCCGTCGAGCGGCTTGCCGGTCGGGCCGACCTTGTCCTTGATCTCGATGCCGTCGGGGTTGCTCGAGCCCGTGGTACGGAGCGCGACGAGGTGCAGTCCCACGAGGAGAAGCAGCGCGAGCGGCACGGCTACGACGTGCAGCGCGAAGAAGCGGTTGAGGGTCGCATCCGCGATGCCGTAATCGCCGCGGATCCACTCGATGAGACCCGGGCCGATTCCCGGGATCGTACCGAAGAGGTTCACGATTACCTGCGCGCCCCAGAAGGACATGTTGCCCCACGGCAGCACGTAGCCGAAGAACGCTTCGGCCATGAGCGCAAGATAGATGAGCATGCCGATCACCCACAGCAGCTCGCGCGGCGCCTTGTACGAGCCGTACAGCAGCGCGCGGAACATGTGCAGGTAGACGACGATGAAGAAGAACGAAGCGCCGGTCGAATGCATGTAGCGGATGAGCCAGCCCCACTCGACCTCGCGCATGATGAACTCGACCGAGTCGAACGCCGTCGCCTCGCCGGGCTTGTAGAACATCGTGAGGAAGATGCCCGTGAAGAGCTGCAACACGAGCACCACCAGCGAGAGCGCGCCGAAGTAGTACCAGAAGTTGAAGTTCTTCGGCGCGTAATACCCGGTCAGCTGGGTCGCGACGAACTCATCGACGGGCAGGCGCTTGTTGAGCCAGCCGCGGAAGCCCTTCGTCGGGGGAGTCGCCATCACGCCACTGCCTTCGGCGGGTCATCCACACCGATGATGAGCCTCGCGTCGTCCACGAACGAATACGGCGGAATGCGCAGGTTGACCGACGCGGGCGAGCCTTCGAACACGCGCCCGGCGAGATCGAACTTCGATCCGTGGCACGGGCAGAAAAAGCCGCCCGGCCAGTCCGAGCCGAGCTCGGGCTGCCCCACCTCAAAGCGCGCTTTCGGCAGACATCCGAGGTGCGTACAGTTGCCGACGACCACGAGGAACTCGGCCTTGCGCGCCCGCAGGTGATTCGCGGCGTACGGAGGCTGGTCCGACTCCTTCGACTGCGGATCCTTCAGCTGATCGCCGCCGAGCTTCTCGATGCTCGCGACCATTTCGGGCGTGCGGCGAACGACGTAGATCTGCTGGCGGCGCCAGGTGACGACTGCCATCTGTCCAGGCTCGAGCTTCGACACGTCGAGCTCGGTCGGCGCGCCTTCCGCGCGCGCGCGCTCGGAGGGCTTCCACGACGCGACGAAGGGCGTCAGGACGAATACCGCGCCGAGTCCCCCGGTGGCGACGGTCGCCGTCGTCAGGAATTTGCGTCGGCTGAGGTCGGTTTCATCGCCGGTGCCGGCACCGTCTTCGACCATCGAAGAGCTCTCCCGCTGGAATGTCGTTCGCGCCGCCCCGTCTCGCGCGCCGCACGCGCGAGCTTGCGGATGGTTGTTTACGCTGCCGCGTTCCTCAACGTGCGGGGGGCGGCGCATTATACACAAACGACCTGCGCCGCCCGGCGCGCAGGCTCGTCCGGCCACACACGCGGAACCTCTTTAAATGCAGACCCTGCTGCTCGGGCGAACGCTCGCCTTCATCGTCGGCTCGATCGTCGGCGGGCTCGCGCTCGCCTTTGTCGTCATCGCCTTCCGTCCCGAGGTCATAGGCCGCAATACGGAGCGAACACCTGCGGCGCCGGCCGCCACGGTACCGGCGCCGGCGCGTGCGACCTACGCCGAAGCCGTTCAGCGCGCCGCCCCGGGCGTGGTCAACATCTATACGGCGCGCCTGGTGACGGAGCAGATCGCGCCGAGCCGGCTCGAGCAGCTCTTCGGCGAGTTCTGGCCGCGCTATCGCCGTCGCATCGAGCGCAGCTTGGGCTCGGGCGTCATCGTCGATTCGCGCGGCCACATCGTGACCAACCATCACGTGATCGCGAATGCCGATTCGATCCGAGTCCAGCTCGCCGACGGCCGGATCGCCGACGCCACGATCGTCGGGAGCGATCCGGATACCGACCTCGCCGTGCTGAAGATCGCCCTCGAGCCGTTGCCCGTGATGCCTCTCGGCCGGTCGGATCAGCTCAGAGTGGGAGACGTCGTGCTCGCCATCGGCAATCCGATCGGGCTTTCGCAGACCGTCACCCACGGCATCGTCAGCGCGACGAGCCGCGGCCAGCTCGGCGTCGCGACCTTCGAGAACTTCATCCAGACCGATGCGCCCATCAATTTCGGCAATTCCGGCGGCGCGCTCATCGACGCGAACGGCGAGCTGATCGGCATCAACACGGCAATCGTCGCGAAGAACCTCGGAGTGGAGGGCATCGGCTTCGCGATCCCCGTGAACATGGTGCGGGGGGTGCTGCGGGATGTGATCGCGCAGGGCCGGGTCATTCGCGGCTGGATCGGCATCGTGCCGGAAGACATCAGCGACTCGCAGGCCGCGCTCGTCGGCCTCGCCCAGGGCGGAGTGTTGATCGCGAATCTCTACGTGGGGAGCCCGGCGCAGCGGGCAGGCGTGCAGCCGGGCGACGTGCTGACCGCCATCGACGGCACGGCCGTGCGCAGCGCGCAGGAAGCGATCGCGCGCATCGCGACCCGCAAGCCCGGCGAGTCGGTCAGACTGCAGGGCATGCGCGGCCGGCAACGCTTCGACCTCGAGGCGCGTGTCGGAGAGCGTCCCCGCAGTGGCTAGGAGCCGGATCGGGCGGGCACCCGAGATCGTGGTGCGCCGCTTCGCCGATCGCGCCGCGCTCGACTTCGCGCTCGCTGCGCGCCTCGCGCGCGCCTGTGCGGACCCCGCCGCGCGCGCATCCGCCGCCGTCATGCTCTCCGGCGGCGACACGCCGCGTGCTGCGTACGCGCTGACCGCGGCGCGCGCGGTCGTCCCGCGCAGCGACCTCGTGATCGTGTACTCCGATGAACGTTACGTGCCGCCCGACTCGGAGGCGAGCAACTACCGCAGCACGAAGGCGCTGCTCGAAAGCTTGCGGCTCCCGGACGAACGCGTGCTGCGTGTCGCAACCGAGCTCACGCTGCGCGCCGCGGCGGACGACTACGAGGCCCGCCTCGCGCGCCTGTTCGCCGCCGGCGTCGGCATCGGTTTCGGGTTGCTCGGCATCGGAGCGGACGGCCACACCGCTTCGCTCTTTTCGAATGCCGATCTCGCGCGCGCGGACGGACGCCTCGCGATCAGCGTGCGGCGTCCCGACGGGCGCGACGCCGTGAGCGTGACACCTTCGCTGCTCGCCCGGGTCGCCGAACCTGTCTTCGTCGTCGCCGGTGCCGACAAGCGCGCCGCGGTCTCGGCGCTCGTGCGCGGCGATCGCGAGCTCATCGCCTGGCGCGCGATCGAGCAGTGCGCGCGCGTCGGAGTGTGGACGGAGCCGGAGGCCTACCCGCAGGATCGTGTCCAGCTCTGAGCGTCCGTGCCGGGGTTGTGCCAGCCGCAGGGGCCTTCGATGAGCTCGTCCGCTCCCCCGGGGCCCCATGAGCCGGGCTCGTAGATGACGGGCTCGCCCTGCGCCATGAGCACCGGATCGATGACAGCCCATGCGGCTTCCACCTCGTCCTGGCGCGCGAAGAGCGACGCATCCCCCGCGAGCGCATCGCCGATCAGCCGTTCGTACGCATCCATCGCATCGCCCTGCTCCTGCGTGACGAACAGCTCGACGTTCCGGCCTTCCATCGTCACGCCAGCGCGCTTCGCGCGCGCGCCGAGCGCGATCGCGACGTCCGGTCCGAGCCGGAAGCGCAGGTAGTTCGGTTGCTCGGACGTCATGCCGCCGAACACGCTCGCCGGCGGCAGACGCAGATCGACGACGACTTCCGTTGCCGTGACTGGCAGACACTTGCCGGCGCGCAGATAGAAAGGCACACCGCTCCAGCGCCACGAGGCGATCTCGAGACGAAGCGCTGCGTACGTCTCGACGCGCGAGTCGGGAGCGACACCGCTCTCCTGCCGATAGCCGCGGAACTGACCGCGCACGAGCCGCGCAGGATCGGCCGGGCGCATCGCGCGAAACACTTTCACCTTCTCGTCGCGCAGCGCGTCGCTGTCCCCGGCCACGGGCGGCTCCATGGCGAGAAACGCGACGATCTGCAACAGATGATTCTGCATCACGTCGCGGATCGCGCCGGCCTCCTCGTAGAAGCGGCCGCGGCCGGCCACTCCATGCTCCTCGGCCATCGTGATCTGCACGCTCGCGACGAAGTTGCGGTTCCACACCGGCTCGAGGAACGAGTTCGCGAAGCGGAAGTAGAGCAGGTTCTGCACCGGCTCCTTGCCGAGATAGTGATCGATGCGAAAGATCGCACGCTCGTCGAACGCCGCGTGCAGAACGCGATTCAACGCGCGCGCGGAGGCGAGATCGCGCCCGAAGGGTTTTTCCACGACGACGCGCGCGCCGGCGTCGCAGCTCGAGGCGCCGAGGCCCTTCACCACCACCGGAAACGTGCTCGGCGGAATCGCAAGGTAGTGCAGCGGTCGCCGGGCATTGCCGAGCGCCTTGCGCAGCGTCGCGAAGGTCGCAGCGTCGCGATAGTCGCCATCGACGTAGTGCAAGCTCTCGGCAAGGTGCGCGATCACCGTCTCGTCGCGGTTGGTCACGAACTCGCGCACGCTTTCGCGAAAACGCTCGATGAGCTGCTCGCGCGTCCAGCCGGCGCGCGCGACTCCCAACACCTGCGCCTGCAGGCGATCGCGTCGCGCGAGGCGATAGAGCGCGGGGAAGATCTTTCGGTAGCAGAGATCGCCCGTGACGCCGAACAGCACCAGCGCATCGGCAGGTTCTCGCGACATCGCCGCCCCTTCAGTGCTCGGCGTGCTCGGCGTGCCCGCCGAAGCCGAGCCGCATCGCCGATAGCACGCGGTCTGCGAACCCGGCGGCGCCGCGCGATGCAAAGCGCGCGTACAGCGCCGCCGTAAGCACGTACGCCGGCACGCCGGTATCCACTGCCGCCTGCACGGTCCAGCGTCCCTCGCCGGAGTCGGACACCCGGCCGGCGAAGCGCTCGAGGCGCGGATCGGACGCGAGCGCCGCCGCCGTGATGTCGAGCAATCGCGACGTGATGATGCTGCCGTGCCGCCACACTTCGGCGATCGCGGCGACGTCGAGCTCGTATCGATACTCATGCGCGTGCGCGAGCGGTGCAGTCTCCGCATCGGTGCGCCGGCGCTCGAGCCCCGCGCCGGCGTGCTCGAGCAGATTCAGTCCTTCAGCGTACGCGGCCATCATTCCGTACTCGATGCCGTTGTGGACCATCTTCACGAAGTGGCCTGCACCATGCGACCCGCAGTGCAGCCAGCCGCCGCGCGGCGCCAGAGCGTCGAAGATCGGCGCGAGGCGTCGCACGATCTCCTTCTCGCCCCCGACCATCAGGCAGTATCCCTGTTCGAGGCCGAGGACGCCGCCGCTGGTGCCCACATCGACGTAGTGGATGCCGCGCGCCGCGAGCTCGGCAGCGCGGCGCAGATCCTCGCGGTGGTGCGTGTTGCCGCCGTCGATGACGACATCATCGCGCGCAAGCCACGGCATGAGCTCGGCGATGACCGCATCGACGGCGCCCACGGGCACCATGATCCACAGCGTGCGCGGTGCACGCAGATGCTTCGCCAGCGCGGCGAGCGAGTCGGCGGGCTGCGCGCCCTCGGCTGCGAGTACGGCGACGTTGTCAGCGGAGCGGTCGTACACCGCCGCCGCGTGCCCGCCGCGCTGCAGGCGACGCACCATGTTTCCGCCCATGCGGCCGAGGCCGATCATGCCGATGTTCATCGCGCGCTCCCGCGGAAAGTCAGTGCGGTACTCGCCGAATCTGTGCGCCGAGCTGCGCGAGCTTCTCCTCGATCGCCTCGTAGCCGCGATCGATGTGATAGATGCGCTCCACGTCCGTTCGGCCTTCCGCGACGAGCCCCGCGAGCACGAGGCTCGCCGATGCGCGCAGATCCGTGGCCATCACCGGTGCCGCACGCAGTTTCTCGACGCCGTGAATGATCGCCGTATTGCCTTCGAGCCGGATCTCGGCGCCGAGCCTGCGCATCTCGAGCATGTGCATGAAGCGATTCTCGAAGATCGTCTCGATGATCGTGCCGACGCCGTCCGCCACCGTGTTGAGCGCCGCGAACTGCGCCTGCATGTCGGTGGGAAATGCGGGGTACGGCGCCGTGCGGATGTTGACCGAGCGCGGGCGGCGACCGCGTGCGTCGACCTCGACCCAGTGATCGCCGACGACGACCTTGAAGCCCGCTTCTTCGAGCTTGGCGAGCACCGCGTCGAGGTGATCGGGCCGCGTGTTCTTGATGCGCACGTGGCCGCGCGTGATCGCGCCGGCAACCAGATAGGTGCCGCTCTCGATTCGGTCCGGCAGCACCTCGTAGCGCGTGCCTCGCAGCCGTTCGACGCCCTCGACGACGATCTTGTCCGTGCCCGCGCCTTTGATCTTCGCGCCCATCGCGATCAGGAAGTTCGCGAGATCCACGACCTCGGGCTCTCGCGCCGCGTTCTCGATGACCGTCTCGCCGTCGGCGAGCGTCGCCGCCATCATGAGGTTCTCGGTTCCCGTCACCGAGACGGTGTCGAGGACGAGGCGCGCGCCGCGCAGTCGATCGGCGCGCGCGCGGATGTAGCCGCCGTCGATCGTGATGTCGGCGCCCATCGCCTGCAGTCCCGCCACGTGGATGTTCACGGGACGCGCACCGATCGCACAGCCTCCTGGAAGGGATACGTCGGCACGGCCGAATCGCGCCACCAGCGGCCCGAGCACCAGAATCGAGGCGCGCATCGTCTTCACGAGCTCGTACGGCGCGGAACACTCTTTCAGCGTGGACGCATCCACTTCGATGCCCATGCGATCGCCGATGGTGACCGACACACCCATGCGGCCGAGCAGCTCGATCGTCGTGGTGACGTCCTTCAGGTGCGGCACGTTCGCGACCGTGACGGGGCTGTCGGCGAGCAGCGCACCGGCGAGAATCGGCAGCGTCGCGTTCTTGGCGCCGGAGATGCGGACTTCGCCCTCCAGGGGAGTACCACCTTGTATCTGGAGCTTATCCATTCGAAGAGCTTACAGCCTTGCCGCGCGCGCTTCCTCCGGCGTCAGCGCCTCGATCGAGAGCGCATGAATCTCCCGCCCCATGCGCTCGCCGAGCGTGCGATACACGAGCTGGTGGCGCGCGATGCTGCGCTTGCCGGTGAACTCCGCCGCGACGACGAGCGCCGCGAAGTGCGTGTTGTCCTCGGACTCGACGCGCACGGTGGCGCCCGGAAGTCCGGCGCGGATCAGCTCGGCGATCTGCTCTGGATGCATGTGGAAAGCGGGACTCGCGAGGGCTCGCCATCATAGAGCGTCGCGCCGCCGAGGCGCTATGATGCCCGCAGCATGAACGCATCCGCATGAGCTCCGCGGTCGCAGCACACTCGGACGAGGCAGCGCTCCTCGCGTCGGCGAAGCGCGCGCTCGCGATCGAGGCGCGGGCCGTCGAATCGCTCGTACCGCGACTCGACGCGCGCTTCGTTGCGGCATGCCGAATCTTCCTCGCCTGCCAGGGACGGGTGGTCGTCACCGGCATGGGCAAGTCCGGGCATGTCGCGGGGAAGATCGCGGCGACGCTTGCGAGCACCGGCACGCCGGCGTTCTTCCTGCATCCCGCGGAGGCGAGCCACGGGGACATCGGCATGATCACCCGCCCCGACGTCCTCCTCGCGATCTCGAACTCGGGCGAGACGCCCGAGCTGCTGCTGCTCGTGCCGCACATCAAGCGGCTCGGCGTGCCTCTCGTCACGATGACGGGCGGCGCGCAATCGACGCTTGCGCGTGAGGCCGCCGTGAATCTCGACGTGAGCGTGCCGGAGGAGGCGTGTCCACTCAATCTCGCTCCGACGGCGAGCACGACGGCGACGCTCGCGATGGGCGATGCGCTCGCGGTCGCGCTGCTCGAAGCGCGCGGCTTCACCGCGCACGACTTCGCGCGCTCGCATCCGGGCGGCAGTCTCGGCCGGCGACTGCTGCTGCACGTCGAGGACGTGATGCGCACGGGCAAGGACGTGCCACGCGTACGGCAGGAAACTCCGCTCGGCGAGGGCCTGCTGGAGATGTCGCGCAAGGGTCTCGGCATGACGGTGATCGTCGACGCCGACGATCGCATTCTCGGCGTGTTCACCGACGGCGACCTGCGGCGGGCGCTCGATCGAAAGGTAGACGTGCACGGGTCCTCGATGCGCGACGTGATGAAAACCGACTGCAAGACGATCGGTCCGCGCGAGCTCGCGGCCGAAGCCGTGCACCTCATGGAACTGCATCGCATCACTTCTCTGCCCGTCGCGGACGAGACCGGCCGCCTGATCGGCGCGCTCAACGTGCACGACCTCCTGCGCGCGGGCGTGGTCTAGCGCGTTTCCGCGCACGCGCGGCAGGCCCGGCAGGGGGCGGGAGGGGATTCGCTTCATGCTCGTGATTTTGTTTGTGGGGGGGGGGGCGAGGGGGGGGGGGGTGGGTGGGTGGGGTGGTGGGATGTAAATCCGGTCGTGGTAGTGGGGGGGGGGGCACAGATGAAAACGAGACGGAGACGCGTCCCCACGACCGCCCC
>JBQTHP010000176.1:0-3826 GCA_052389755.1 Gammaproteobacteria bacterium | reverse complement strand
GCTCATGATGGATTACGACCTGTGAACGAAGCCGTTGCGGAGCCGGGCCGGCGCTCCGGCCTCGCGGCATGGTGGCAGGCGGTGCTCGTGTACCGCCCGCCGCGCGTGCTTTCCATGCGGTTCCTCGGGTTCTCGGCCGGCCTCCCATACATGCTCGTCTTCTCGACCCTGTCCGCGTGGTTGCGGCAGGTCGGCATCGAGCGCGCCACCATCGGCATGCTGTCGTGGGTCGGCATCGTGTACTCGATCAAGTTTCTGTGGGCGCCATTCGTCGATCGCCTGGCGCTGCCGGTGCTCGATCGCTGGCTCGGGAGACGGCGCAGCTGGATGCTCGTCGCGCAGATCGGCATCGCCATCGGGCTTGCGAACATTGCGTTCACCGATCCGGCGCAGGGCGTGCTGCACGTAGCGCTGTTCGCACTGTTCGTCGCGTTCTGCTCGGCGACGCAGGACATCTCGATCGACGCGTGGCGCATCGAATCCGCGCCGGTGGATCTCCAAGGCGCGATGGCGGCCGCATACCAGCTCGGCTATCGCGTTGCGATCATGGCCGCAAGCGCCGGTGCCTTGTGGATCGCCGCGGATTTTGGCTGGACAACCAGCTACACGACGATGGCAGCGCTCGTCGGAGTGGGCGTCGTCACGACGCTGCTGGTCAGGGAGCCCGAGCGGCTCGTGCCGCGCGATTCCCTCGTGCGCGAGCAGCGGGTCGTCGAATGGCTCGAGAGAAAGGCGCACTGGCCGGAGACGCTGCGGCACGCCGGCGCGTGGTTCGTGGGCGCGGTCATCTGCCCGCTCATCGATTTCTTCGCGCGCTACGGATTGCAGCTCGGCCTCGTGATCTTCGCGTTCATCGGCACCTATCGCCTCACCGATTTAGCCATGGGCGTGATGGCGAATCCCTTCTATCTCGATCTCGGCTTCACGCTGAAACAGGTTGCGGCCATCGCCAAGGGGTATGGCGTCGCCTGGTCGATCGTCGGCATTCTCGTCGGGGGAATCGCGGTCACGAAGCTCGGCCGGACGCGCTCGCTCGTGCTGGGCAGCGTGCTCGTCATTTTCTCGAATCTGGCATTCGCGACTTTGGCGAGCTTCGGCAAACCGAGCGTCATCGGGCTTGCGGCCGTCATCAGCCTCGACAACCTCGCTCTCGGCGTTCACGGAACGGCGCTGATCGCGTTCCTGTCGAGCCTGACGAGCGCGAGCTATACGGCCACCCAATACGCGCTGTTGTCCTCGCTCTACGCGCTGCCGGGCAAGCTGCTGATGGGCACGTCCGGATTCGTCGTGGACGCGATCGGTTATCCGACGTTTTTCATGTACACCGCAGCGTTGAGCCTGCCCGGCCTCGCGCTGCTGTGGTGGCTGGTTCGTCGTGGCGGACCGCTGCTGCGTTCTTGATCTCGCGCGCGTACGTGAATCAGTGCCCACACGCCGGGCATCCGCTCAATCTCAGGCCCCACGGATTTCGAAGCGGGGTACGTGCTACTCGAAGAGGTCGAGCCCGTCGAGTGAGCTCGCGCCGAGCCGCCGGTCGCTGGCGTAGTCGTCGGAGTTGCGCACGTTTTCTTCGGGCTCGACGTCGACCGAGCCGCTCCAGTCCTCGGGCGCCTCGCCGGTCTCGATGAGGCCGTCTTCCCACTGCGCCTCCCAATCCTCGAGGTCGAGCTCCTCGACGGTGCCGTCGAAGTACTGGATCTCGATCGTGCCATCGTCATCGTCGATCGCCACGACTTCGAACTGCGCACCGCCCCTCTGGCGGTACCACTCGCCAATGCTCGGATGCGGGGCGGCCATTCAAACCTCCTGCAAAAAGCCCTCGAGCCGTCGCGGCGCGCGCCGTGCGGGCGCGTGGCGTTCGTTCTATGCTCGGGCGCACCAGCGGAACGCACGATGATGTTGCGCCTCGCTCGTGAAGCTTTCAAGGCGCATTTTGTTCCGCACAACAGCATGCTCGAACAGCTTCTGAAGTTCTTCGTCGTGTTCTTCGTGGTGGTCGAGCCGCTCTCGATCGTGCCCGTGTACTCGAGTCTCACGGCGGGGGCGAGCGATCGCTATCGACGACGCATGGCGATCAAGGCGATCACCATCGCCGCGTGCATCGTTCTGGTCTTCGCTCTTGCGGGCGCGGCGTTCCTCGGGGTCATGGGCATCAGCATCGAGGCGTTTCGCATCTTCGGGGGATTGCTGCTGTTCCTGATCGCCCTCGAGATGGTGTTCGCGCGCGAGTCCGGCACGCGCACCAGCACCGATGAGCGCGTCGAGAGCCGCCGTCGTGCCGATATCTCGGTCTTTCCACTCGCGTTTCCGCTGATCTCCGGCCCTGGAGCTCTGGTGACCGTATTGCTGTGGTTCGGCCCGGTCTCGATCCGGCACGAGCCGGTCATGTTCGCGGGGCTTCTTACGGCTGCGGCCGCCGTGCTCGCGATCACGCTCGCTTTCATGATGCTGGCCGGACCGATCATGCGGGTGCTCGGCGTGACGGGCGGCAATGTGGCAAACCGCCTCTTCGGCGTCGTGCTCGGCGCGCTCGCCGTGCAGTTCGTGATCGATGGGCTGCGCGCCAGCTTCTGAGGAAGGCTCAGCCGTCTGAGCCTTTCCTCGCGAATGCCAGATCCCACGCGCCGTGCCCCAACCGCTCCCCACGCTTTTCAAAGCGCGTAGGGAGCCGCTCATCGGAGCGAGCGATGAAGGATCCGTCGCCGGACAGATTCTCGAGCTCCGGGCACGCGGTCAGCACCTCGAGCATCTGTTCGGCGTATGGCTGCCAGTCCGTGGCGAGACGCAGCACGGCGCCGGCCTTCAGGCGATTCGCGACGAGCGCAGCGAACGGCGGCTGGATCAGTCGCCGCTTGTGATGGCGTTTCTTGTGCCACGGATCGGGGAACAGAATCAGCACTTCGTCGAGCGACGCGGCCGGGATCTGATGGTCCAGCACTTCCACTGCGTCGTGGCAGATGGCGCGCACGTTCGCGAGACCGAGCTTCTCGATGGCGAGCAGCAGCCGCCCGACGCCTGGCCGGTGCACTTCGATGCCCAGATGATCGCGCTCGGGGCGCGTTGTTGCGAGCGCGACGAGATTCTCGCCGGTGCCGAAGCCGATCTCGACGACGCGCGGCGCGCGCCGCTTGAAAACCGCGTCGAAATCGAGCGGCGCCGGGGTGAACTCTATGCCGTATCTCGGCCAAAGCTCCGAGAGCGCGCGCTCCTGCGCATCCGTGATGCGTCCGCCGCGCACCACGAAACTGCGAATGCCGCGTCGATGACTATCGGCTTGAGACATCGAAGAACCGCGACTATCCTTTCGGACTCGCCCCGGAGCGGGTGTAGTTCAATGGTAGAACTGTAGCTTCCCAAGCTACTAACGTGGGTTCGATTCCCATCACCCGCTCCATTTTTTCGCGGCTCCCATAACGAGAAGCACATGGACCGCACCGAGCGCTTCTACCGCATCCTCGGGCTCCTGCAGCAGCGCAGGTCGGTGACGCGCGAGCAGTTTCTCGCGGAGCTGGCGGTGTCGCCCGCCACGTTCAAACGCGACCTCGAGTACTTGCGCGATCGCATGAACGCGCCGATCGACTGGAATCGCGATACGAACGGCTACGAGCTCGCGCGCGGCGGCAACGGCGCGACCTGGCAGCTGCCGGGCCTGTGGTTCAACGCGTCGGAGATTCACGCGCTGCTCGCGCTCGAGCACCTGCTCGAGACGCTGCAGCCGGGGCTCCTGGCGAAGCAGATCCATCCACTCAAGGAGCGCATCGAGAAACTGCTCGGCAGCGGGGATCACACCGCCGATGAGGTTCGCAAGCGCATCCGCATCCTGCCG
>JBQTHP010000175.1:0-4493 GCA_052389755.1 Gammaproteobacteria bacterium | reverse complement strand
TGCTCGATCACGAATCGAAGGAGGTGCTGCACGATCACGTCGATGTTCAGCGCGAAAAGAATGCGCTTGCGCAGCGGCTCCTGATGGAAGAGCGTGGGGATGACCAGCTTGTTCGAGCCGAGGAATTCATCGACCAGGCGAATGAGCTGCAGGACGAGATGCTCGCGATTTGCCTTGAATCGCTCGCCCGTCAGCTCGTCGTAGGCCTTGCGCGCCGCCTTGAACGTCAGCTGCTGTAGCCGGAACTCTTCCGGCAGTTTTTCCAGATCGATGACATGGATCTTGTTCCAGTCCGTGGCGCCACCAAGCGCCGGCGCAATCTCCGCGCTGATCGGCGTCTGTGCAGGGTCGAGCGTAAGCGGCTCGACCTTATCCCAATCGACCGTCAGCACGGGCCGCACGATCGGATCGATGCGCAGTACGTTCGGCCAGCGGATTTCGAGCTCGTTACGTTCCGGAAGTGACTCAACCTGTGTACTCGGCTTCGGCGGCGGGGGCGCCTCGCCGTCGCCGCCCACGTCCTGAAAGATCGAAAGCGGCACGCCGAAGACGTTGACGTATTCGGGAAGGAAAAGGCCGTTCTCGTCGGTTTCGTACGACACGCGCCTTAAGCCGCGCCCGATCACCTGCTCGCACAGAAGCTGGCTCGTGAACGCACGCAGGCCCATGATGTGGGTCACGTTCTTCGCGTCCCAGCCCTCGGAAAGCATCGCGACCGAAATCACCGTCTGCAAGTCCTGCCCCGCGGTGCCGCGCTTGCCGACGTTGTCCACGATCTCGCGCAGCAGCTCCTCCTTCTTCATGCCGAGCAGCCGGTCCTTGCGGTCCCCCGGAATGTCGGCCGCTTCCACGATCGATTGCAGCCTTTCCTCGTAGTCCTTGTCCACGCTCGCGGATTCGCCGATCTCCGCCTTCTCCAGCACCTTTGAATCGACGCGCAGCGTTCGCTCCGGCACATGCAGCTCGGGCCAATGCGCGTCACCCTGCCGGAAATAGCGCTCGATTCGCGCTGCGGTTTCGGTGCGGTTGCACACCGTCAGCATGACGGGCGGGGAAACGTGCCCCGAGCCCTTCCAGTCCTTCAGCGCCTGGCGCCAGTCCGCGCCGAGCAAGGTGTAGGCGTCCTGCACCAGCTTGGGAAGCGCCTCGTGCGGCTGCGCGCCGCGGCGGTTGAGGTCTTGCGCGACCGAGTCGTCGCGATAGATGTGGTAAAGCTTCGAGCGCAGCGTCTTGGCGTCCGGCAGCGCATCGTCCCGGACGACTACGCGCGGCGTCTTGACGAGCCCGGCCTCGATCGCGTCGTTCAATCCAAAGTCGGAAACGATCCAGTCGAAAAGCCCTTGTTCGGTGTTCGCCTTACCGGTGGGCGCGAACGGTGTCGCGGAAAGATCGAAGCAGCGCTGGATGCGCCGGGTCTTGTGGATGCGATCCAGGCCCTCGATCCAGCGAGTGGCCTCTTCGGGATCGAAGTCCTCGGTCTTCTTGACCTTGATGTCCGCGGGAATGCGGTAGGCGTGATGCGCCTCGTCGTTGATGATCAGAATGTCCCGGTAGACAGAAAGCTTCCCGAGCACGCGGCGCGTATAGGCCTCATCGCTCTCGGCGCCCTTTTTCACCACCGAGCGGTCCGGCTCCTTGAGCGGCATGAGGGCATGCCAGTTCTCGACCAGCAGCTCGGCCTGATTGAGCTTCTGGCGCACGGCGTCGGAGGGGCATACGCCGAAGGCGTCGTAATAGTTGGTCGGCTCGCCCGGATAGAGCACCCGGAGCCGCTCCTTGACTGTGAGACCTGGCGCGACGACGAGCACCGCCCGCGAGAAATCCTTTGCGCGCTTCGGGTAGGTGAGTGCATTGAGGACCTGCCAGGCGATGAGCATCGCCATCACGGTCGTCTTACCGCTTCCCGTCGCCATCTTGTTGCACACGCGCTCCCAGGCCCCGCCGTCGCCCGGAATATGAATTCCCTGCTTATGCTCGTCGGGCGCCTCGATCCACCAGATCAGCGTTTCGATCGCTTCGAGCTGGCAGAAATAAAACGGGTATTGGCGCGCGCTTCGGTCAAACCAGTGCTCAAGCAGCGTGCGAGTGACGCTCGTCACGCCTGGATAGCCGGCGCTGCGCCATTCATCTACCCGCTTGCGAATCGAGTTAACGAGGGCAAGGGTTTCGGTTCGCCGCGTGTTGTTGCGGATATCGAAAATCTCGTAGCCCGCATCGCGTCGCTCCTCGATCACGGAAAGCGCGCCGCCCTGCGCCTGGCGCCAGTGGCACGCGGGCCGCTCGTAAGGCGAATTGATGATGAGCGACTTGGGGGCGGCCATCGCGCCGGGACTAGACGAGCGGGAGAACCTTCACCGACTCGATTCCCCGGTCGTCCACGATCTTCACCGCGACCTTGCCGTTCTCGCCCGGCTCGAAGGGGAGCGAAACCGTGCCGTGGAACTTGTCGAGCTGGCTTTCGTCGAGCTCCGCCCGGATATCGCGCCGCAGCTTCTTCCAGCCCTCGTCTTTGCCGGCCATGGGGAAGAACACCTGACGCGGGAAAAGCGACCGATCGTCGTAGTCCGTATCGAGCAGCCACATGGCGATCTTGGCCTTGCCGCCCGAGACCAGCTCGCCCTTTGCGGTGTCGAAGTAATCGAAGCCGTTCACCTCGACCTCGTACTTGCCGTCCTTACGCTTGCGCAACTCCACGTCCGGCTGTCCCATGAGCCAGAAGCTCTGATTGCTCGACCGGGCCTTCTTCAAATCCTCAGTCAAGAGATCCGTATTCATCTTCGCCTTGAGCGCGGTGATTCCCTTCACCGCATCGATGTCCTTCGCCGCCTCGGGATCGAATTCAAAAGCGCAGAAGACGATCATCTTCGGCAGCGGGAACAACTCGCTCGCCTCCCGCAGCGCATGCTCGACCTGCCTCTGCTCCAGCGCGCCGTGTTCCGGCCCGAAGCTGACGACAACCCGCTCGCCCGAATCGAGGTTGCCGCTCGCATGCAGGCACACTGTGCCCGGCAGCGTGTCCATGCTCGCGAACTTCAGCATCTGCCCGCCCTTACCCCGAATGCCAGTCTTGAGCAGCTCGTCGCGCCACGAATGCTGACGCGCCGACTCGCCGGACCGCGCAATCGCCGCGTCGGCCTCTTTGGGCTGCTCCGTCTCATCGAGCGACAGCACGCTCGGGAACGGCACGGCCTCGACGGTAAACGGCCCCGTAATCCGCATCTTCGTCTTCGACTTCTCCGGCTGGTCGTAAAGAATTTCCGACTCGGCATGAGCCGCGATCGACATATCCATCTGCCTCTGCATCGCCTGCCGAACCGCATGGAACGCATCGAACGGCTCCCGCACCGATGCATGCCAGTCCTCTGGAAACTCGAACGGCACTTCCCACTCTTGCAGAGCAGCGCCCCTTGCAAAGCTCAGCGCCTCACCCTTGCGCCCACCCTCGGTAACCGTAAATAGTTCGGCCGGTGACTGCCTCTTGAGCGTAGCGTTCAACGCTCCGAGAGCCCTTTCGATAGCCGGATGCATCCGCTCGTAGATTTCATCGATGTCCGGATTGTTGGCAATCGACTTGAGCGTGATATGGGGAACAGTCTTGTAAATAAATCCGCCTCGCAGCCCCTCATGTGGGTAGCGGAGCTCATAGTAGTCGTAGCTCGCGGTCATCAGACGCTGCTTAGCGAGTGTCACCGAGACGCGGGAGGTATCGCAGGTGATCCAGCGACGGCCCCACTTTTCCGCGACGAACGCTGTCGTGCCCGAGCCGCAAGTGGGATCAAGCACGAGGTCGCCCGGGTCGGTAGTCATGAGCAGACAACGTTCAATAACTCTGATAGCCGTCTGTACAGCATAGATTTTTTGTTCGCCGAAGCCGCTCTGTCGAGTGTCGTCCCAGATATCGATGATGGGTTGATACCCAAAGTCATTCGCATATCTAATGAATCCAAGAGTGCTACCACTGCCGACGAGTCGATCGGCTTTGCGGAGACGTTCCATTCCCACAGCATTCGTCTTCCAGCCTCCTTTGCTTGGCGAAAACCTCTTACCGCCAAGGTCCACCTCGAACTGTGTTGTAGGTCCTCCACTTTGGGAAGTCACCGGATTCGCGCGATAGAGCCGCGCCCCCTGAGAAAGGCCATCCGGAGCCTCTCCCGATCGGAGGCTGCGTCGCCGTCCGTTGATCTCTTGAACAAGGCTGAAGTTACTGTCGTCCTCAAAAAGCTTCGGACGAAAGAGCCTATTGATCTTTGCAGAACCACGTGACTTTGCGTACCACACCAGGAAGTCGCAAGTCTGGGGAACGGCTTCCACATAACCACTGGGGCTTCCCGCCCCTGTTGTCTTCCGAAACACAATCAACGGAAGCGCGTTCGAGGGACCAAAAACTTCATCGCACAGATTTCGGACAAGGTGAAGATTTTCATCCGATATCTGCACGAAGACACTCCCGGACTCGCTCAGTAGTTCGCGCGCAAGGAGAAGCCGGTCCCGTA
>JBQTHP010000174.1:0-2308 GCA_052389755.1 Gammaproteobacteria bacterium | reverse complement strand
GTCCCGATGGTGTATTGCTCGGGCATATTGACTCCGTAGTCGACTACGGTCTTAAGGTTACGCCCGCCTGGAGAACTGCAACAGGGCGTTGTGTGATGCCGCAGACCACCGTTGAAAGACGCACGGTTGAGAAAAGCACCTTGGCTGTCGGGGGGCTGGCCGCGATTCTGGCCTCGACCTGCTGCCTGGGCCCGTTGCTCCTGGTCGCACTGGGTTTCAGTGGTGCCTGGATCGGCAACCTGACGGTGCTGGAACCCTATCGACCGATCTTCATCGGCGCGGCGCTGGTCGCCTTGTTCTTCGCCTACCGGCGCATTTTCCGCCCGGTACACGCTTGCAATCCGGGTGAGGTCTGCGCGCTGCCGCAGACTCGGCGGACCTACAAAGCTCTGTTCTGGTTCGTGGCCGCGCTGGCGCTTGTCGCGCTCGCTTTTCCTTACATTTTTCCCTCTTTCTACTGATCGGGAGCTCGCTATGAACAAACTGCTCGCATCGTTCGTACTTGCCGGCGTCATCGCAGCGCCCGCGTGGGCGAGCACACAGACGGTCACACTATCCGTGCCCGGCATGACCTGCGCCGCTTGCCCGATTACGGTGAAGCAGGCACTCAGCAAGGTGGACGGCGTCACTAAAACGGACGTGAGTTTCGAGAGGCGCGAAGCCGTCGTCACCTTCGATGACGCGAAGACCAATGTCCAGGCGCTGACGGAGGCGACGAAGAACGCGGGTTATCCGTCCACGGCCGTGAAGGGCGCAGCGAAATGAGCGAGACCACATGGGCGGTGAGCGGCATGACGTGCGCGGACTGCGCCGAGCGTGTCCAGACGGCGCTCGAGCGCTTGCCCGGTGTGCGTCACGTGAAGGTGGAATATCTCAAGGGCATCGCGAGAATCGAGAGCGACGGCGCGCTCGCCCTCGACACACTCAACGCCGCGCTGCCCAACAACTACAGAGCGCAGTCTCTGCGCGCGCACGAGACGCGCGGAGAGGCAACTCCCGCAAGTTCACTGCTTGGCAAGGCACTGGGAGTATTCGGTGGCTCGCGCCACGCCCGTTCCGGCCCGCAGATGCCGCTCAACATTGCCATCATCGGCACGGGCGGTGGTGCGATGGCGGCCGCCATCACTGCGGCGGAACGCGGTGCCCGGGTCACGCTCATCGAGCGCGGCACCCTCGGTGGTACCTGCGTCAACATTGGCTGCGTGCCCTCCAAGATCATGATTCGCGCGGCGCACTTTGCCCATGCACGCAAGGAAAGTCCCTTCGACACGGGGATCAGCGCCAGCGTGCCGCAGATCAACCGCAAGCGGCTGCTAGCGCAGCAGCAAGCGCGCGTTGAAGAACTGCGCGCCGGAAAGTACGAGACCATCATTGCCGACAACTCCAACATCACATTGCTGCGCGGCGAAGCGAGCTTTAGAGATACCAAGACACTGAGCGTGCAGCTCGAGGGCGGCGCAGAGCGGACTGTGGCCTTTGATCGTGCTGTGATCGCCACCGGCGCGCGCCCGGCGATTCCGCCGATTCCCGGGTTGAAAGGCACGCCCTACTGGACTTCGACCGAGGCGCTCGTCAGCGAGGCCATTCCGTCGCGCCTGCTGGTGATCGGCTCCTCGGTCGTTGCTGCGGAACTCGCCCAGGCGTATTCCCGGCTGGGCAGTCAGGTGACCCTCATCGCCCGCAGCACGCTGTTCTTCCGCGAGGACCCGGCCATTGGCGAAGCCTTGGGGCAGGTGTTCGCGGATGAGGGCATTCATGTCCTGCGGCAGACACAGACGCATTCCGTCGCGCACGTGAATGGCGCGTTCGTCCTCGAGACTTCCGCGGGAGTGCTTCGAGGCGATGCCTTGTTGGTCGCGACCGGCCGGGCGCCGAACATTGAGGTGCTCAACCTCGACGCAATCGGCGTCAGAACCGGCAAGGGCGGCGTGATCGCGGTCAACGAGCACCTGCAGACCAGCGTGCCGCACATCTACGCGGCGGGCGACTGCACCGATCAGCCGCAGTTCGTGTATGTCGCGGCGGCCGGCGGCTCGCGCGCGGCACAGAACATGACCGGCGACGACGCGACGCTCGACCTGCGCAGCATGCCCACGGTCGTGTTCACGGATCCGCAGATCGCTACGGTGGGCCTGTCTGAGGCCCAAGGCCATCTCAACGGCATCGAGACCGACAGTCGCCTGCTCACGCTCGACAACGTTCCGCGCGCGCTGGTCAATTTCGACACGCGCGGCTTCATCAAGATGGTCGCCGAGGCGGGCACCGGCAGGTTGTTGGGCGTCCAGGCGGTAGCGGCGGAAGCCGGTGA
>JBQTHP010000173.1:0-9353 GCA_052389755.1 Gammaproteobacteria bacterium | reverse complement strand
ACGCGCCAGCGGCCCGCGCTCGGCACCCGCCCTAATGCGATCGCGCAAGCCCTTCAACGCGCGTCGGTCGCACGAACGTCAACGCTCGACTGGACGCTTCATCCTCGCCGTCGTAGACGTCTCAGTCGTCTGAGCCGTCTGAGTCATTCCTCCGCGGCATGCCGCGGGTTCTCGGGCGAGCAGGCGCTTGACCGACACGGTGCTCCACGAGCCCTCGCGCCTCACTTCGAGCCAGTCGATGGCCCCGAGCTCGATGCTCGAATGGCCTTCGGCGTCGGGCGTGAGCAGCTCGACCATCGTGCAGCCATTCGGCGCACGCACGACTCTTCCTTCATGCCAGCCGACTTCCATCGCCCACGCCTGCACTCGCACGAGCGCACCGGCGAGCGGAGCGTCCGCGCGCGCGGGCAGCGTAAAGGCGACGGCGAGCACCACCGCCATCCACAGCACGCGCACGAAGGTGGCAGCTCGTGATTCCATGGAGGTATTGCAACGGAAGAGACTGGTTTCGGTCATCGCCCCGAGGGATGGGAGGGCTTCTCCCAAAAGAGAGAGGCGGCCACCGACTTCTTCCGGTTCAGCTCGCGTCCGAGCCGCAGCATGCGAAATTCGGGAGACTCGAACTTCTTCACACTTTCGCGCCCACGCCGCCTTTAGGCTTCGCTCCCATGGTCGAGCGCTATGTCCTGCCGGATCAGGCCACGACGGAGCGGGAGTTCATGCCCGCCCAGTGCTGGTGGCGATTCACGGCCAGCTTCAATGTGTCGTTTCAGCAGTACGTGCCGGCAATCCGCATGCACGGCGGGAAGGCCGAGGGCGTGATGATGCGCTGGGGCCTGATCCCCGCCGCCGCCGAGGGCCAGCCGAGTGACAACGATGCCCCGTGTGCCGGCATCGACCTCATCGAACGCGGCCAGAACTATCGCGGGCCCTGGCTGAATAGCCAGCGCTGCATCCTGCCCGTCGCCGGCTTCTACGTCTGGCAGCTCACGCCGGAGAAATTCAAACGGCCGTTTTTCATCCGTCTCGTCGACCGGTCGGTATTCGGGATCGCGGCGGTGTGGGATCGCTCGGTGGGGGATGACGACGACGTCATCGAGAGCTGCGCCATCGTCACCCTGCCTGCGAACTCGCTGGTCGCAGGCATCGACAACGGCGAGCGGCGCATGCCCGCGATCCTCCGCCGCAAGCACTGCAACACCTGGCTGACCGCGACACCGCCGCTGGCCCGCGGTGTTTTGGCCCCTTACCCTGCCGAATGGATGGAAGCGCACGCGGTCAGCCCGCGCATCAATTCCCTCAAGCACAATGACGCCGCGCTGATTCACCCCGTTTCCTGAAGAAGCCGCGCGCCCAACGCGCGCCGGGGTCTTCAACCGTTCTTGCCCACCCCCATCCACCTCTCCAGCGCCTCGATCCGGCTGCGGCTGACGCTGAGCTGCGTTCCGCTCTTGAGCCGCACGATCGCCGAGCGGTGGATGCGAAAGAATCGCGCGGGATCGAGCCGCTCTTCGAGTGTCTGCAGTCGCTCGCGGATGCGAGGGCATGTCCCGTAAGGGACACACCCGATCAGCGATCGCGCAGGGCCCTTCGACGCACACCGGTCGCGGGCGCGTCTTCGTTCGTCTCCTTCTATACTTCCCGCATGAGCCTGAGCCGATTTGAGCCGCGCGAAAACATAGCCATCCTCTGGATCGACAACCCGCCGGTGAATGCGATCAGCGTGGGCGTGCGTTCGGCGTTGATCGAGATGCTCGGCCAGGCGGCGCGCGATCCGGCGATCGAGGGAGCCGTGATCGCCTGCGCGGGACGCACGTTCATGGCAGGCGCGGACATCACCGAATTCGGCTCGCCGCCGAAGTCCCCGATGCTTCCCGAAGTGCTCCGCGCGCTCGATGCCTTCGAGAAGCCGCTGGTCGCGGCCATCCACGGCACGGCGCTCGGCGGTGGCTTCGAGGTCGCACTCGGTTGTCACTACCGCGTCGCGGTGGCGAGCGCCCAGGTCGGCCTCCCCGAGGTAAAGCTCGGCATCCTGCCCGGCGCCGGCGGCACACAGCGTCTGCCGCGACTCATCGGCGTCGAGCGAGCGCTCGAGGCGATTGCTTCCGGGGATCCGATCCCGGCGCCTGCGGCGCACGCGGCCGGCGCGATCGATCGCATCGTCGAGGGTGATCTTCTCGAAGGCGCGATGGCATTTTTGCGCGAGCGATTGCGATCCGGCGAACCGCATCGCCGCGTGCGCGATCGAGCGGTCGACCTCGAGTCGGTCGGACCGGAGTTCTTCGCCAGCGCGAGAAAGCGCGTCGCGAAGGAGAAGCGCAATCTGTTCGCGCCGCAGCGGATCGTCGATGCGGTGGAGGCGGCCGTGACGCTGCCGTTCGAGGCTGGGCTTGCGCGCGAGCGCGAGCTGATCGAGGCGTGCTTCGCCAACCCCCAGTCTCGCGCGCTGCGCCACGTGTTCTTTGCGGAGCGGCAGGTTGCGAAGATTCCCGGTCTCGCAGCGGACGCGAAGCCGCGCGAGATCCGTAAGGTCGCGGTCATCGGCGCCGGCACGATGGGCGGCGGCATCGCGATGAGCTTCGCGAACGCGGGTATTCCGGTCACCGTGCTCGAAGCGACCCGAGAGGCGCTCGATCGCGGCCTCGGCGTCGTGCGCCGGAGCTACGAAGCGAGCGCCGCCAAAGGGCGGCTCACGAGCGAGGACGTCGCCAGACGAACGGGCCTGCTGCGACCGACGCTTTCCTACGAGGATCTGGGCGACGCCGATCTGATCATCGAAGCCGTATTCGAGACGTTGGACATCAAGAGACAGGTGTTCGGTCGTCTCGACCAGGTTGCGAAGCGCGGCGCGGTGCTCGCGACCAACACCTCGTATCTCTCGATCGATGCGATCGCCGCCGCGACGTCACGGCCCGGCGATGTCGTCGGAATGCATTTCTTCTCACCCGCGAACGTCATGCGGCTCCTCGAGATCGTGCGCGGCGCAGCCACCGCGCCTGATGCGCTGCTCACGGCGCTGGACGTCGCGAAGCGCATCCGGAAGATCGGCGTCGTCGCCGGCAACTGTTTCGGCTTCATCGGCAACCGCATGCTTGCGGCGTATGCCCAGCAGGCACAGCTTCTGGTGCTCGAAGGCGCAACCCCCGAGCACGTGGACCGCGCGCTCCATGATTTCGGCATGCCGATGGGATTGTTTCAGGTCGGCGATCTCGCAGGTCTCGATGTCGGTTACCGCTCGCGCAAGGATCGGGACCCCTCGACCTACGACGTGCGCGCCACGCGCGTGGCGGACCGCCTGGTCGAGATGGGCCGCCTTGGTCAGAAGGCGAACGCGGGCTACTACGACTATGCCGGGGACCGGACGCCCCGCCCGTCGGCGCTCGTTGCCCGGCTCATCGAAGAGGTGGCGCACGAGCAGGGCATCCGCCGGCGCACCGTCGGTGCGGATGAGATCGTCGAACGGTGCTTCCTGCCCATGGTGAACGTCGGCTGCGAGATTCTCGAGGAAGGCATCGCCTACCGCGCGAGCGACATCGACATCGTGTACCTGAACGGCTACGGGTTCCCTGCGTATCGCGGCGGCCCGATGTTCTGGGCGGAGCACGAAGTCGGCCTCGCGACCGCACTCGAAAGAATCCGCGCAATCGGAGCCGGGGCCGGTGAGCGATGGGTGAAGCCTTCGCCGCTGCTCGAGCGACTCGTCGCTGAAGGCCGGGGTTTCGCGAGCGTCAGCTAGCCGCCGGATCGCTTCGCATCGTAACCACGCGTCGCGAGCTCCCGCACGAGGACGTCGCGGTGATCACCCTGGATCTCGATGACGCCATTTCTCACGGTGCCGCCGGAGCCGCACCTTCTCTTGAGCTCGCTCGCGAGCGTCTCGAGTTGCGCGGGCGCGAGGCGCAGACCCGTGATCACCGTGACACCTTTGCCAGCGCGGCCCTTGGTTTCGCGCCCGACGCGCACGGGCGCGGCGCGCGGCGGCGAGTTTTTCTGCAAGTCAGGAACCCTTCGAACCGGCGGGCAGTATAGCCACGGTCCGACGTTCGACGGGCGGCGCGCGGTATCATCGTGCCACCGTTCGTCCGCAGGCTCTTTTCGAAATGTCACACGCCTATCGAATCTCGATCAGCATCGCAGCGCTCGTGCTGACGGCCGCAGGCTGCAGCCGACAGTCGGAGGCTCCGTCGGCGGCGCCCCCCGAATCCGCTCAGACGAAGGCGAGCGACTGGGATGCTTTCGCCGCGCGTTACATCGAAGAGCATTTCCGCGCCCAGCCGTTCTTCGCCGTCAAGGCAGGGCGGCACGAGTACGACGGCAAGATGCCCGACTGGAGCGCGTCGGGCATCACGCGGGAGATCGACCGGCTGAAAGCGGCGCGCGCGGCCACTGCCGGGTTCGACTCGAAGGCGCTCACTCCGGAGCAGGCGTTCGAGCGCGACTATCTGCTCGCCGTCCTCGACGAGGATCTCTTCTGGCTCGACGAGGCGGCGTTTCCATTCCGCAATCCGGCCTGGTACATCGGCGACCTCGATCCGGACATCTATCTCAGCACGAACTACGCGCCGCCCGACAAGCGCATGGCGGGCTACATCGGCTACGCGAAGGCGATTCCGGAGATCGCGGCCAGCATCCGCGCGAACCTCGAGACGCCGCTGCCCCGCAGCTTCGTCGAACGTGCCGTTGCCGGCTTCGGCGGATTCGCGGAGTTCTACCGCAACGACGTGGCGAAGATGTTCGCAGCGGTGCAGGATCCCGCGGCCCACGAGGAGCTCGCGCAGGCGAACGAAGCGGCCGCGCTGGCGATGACGCAGCTCAGGGACTGGTTCGAAGCGCAGCGCAAGGACGCGACCGAAACCTACGCGCTCGGACCCGAGGTGTTCCAGCGGATGTTGCTGCAGACCGAGCGCGTCGACGTGCCGCTCGAGAGGCTCGAAGCGATCGGGCGAGCCGACACGGAGCGCAACTACGAGGCGCTGAAAGCGGCGTGCGCGAAGTACGTTCCGGACGGCACGCTGCGAGCGTGCATCGACAGGATGAGCGCGAACAAGCCGAAAGGTGGACCCGTTCAGGGGGCACGCGATCAGCTCGCGAACCTGAAGGCCTTCGTCGAGCAGCGCCGCATCGTGACGATTCCCAGCGAGGAGGAAGCGCGTGTCGCCGAAGCGCCGCCGTACAATCGCGGCAATTTCGCGTACATCAACGTACCGGGCCCCTTCGACCAGGGTCAGCCGTCGACGTACTACGTTGCGCCACCCGATCCGTCCTGGTCGCCTGCGGAGCGCGCCGGTTATATCCCCGGCGAAGCTCGCCTCCTGTTCACCACCGTGCACGAAGTCTGGCCGGGACATTTCCTGCAGTTTCTGCACGCGAACAGGAGCTCCTCGCGCATCGCAAGCCTGTGGGTGGGCTATGCGTACGCCGAAGGATGGGCGCATTACACGGAGGAGATGATGTGGAATACGGGCCTGCGCGACGGTGACCCGGAAGCCCACATCGGTCAGTTGCTCGCGGCGCTGCTGCGTGACGTGCGTTTCCAGTGCGCGATCGGGCTGCATGCCCGCGGCATGTCGCTCGAGGAGTGCGAGAAGCTCTTCCGCGAGCGCGCCTTCGCGGACCCCGGCAACGCGCGCCAGCAGGCGGCGCGTGGCACCTACGATCCCGCCTATCTCAATTACACGCTCGGCAAGCTCATGATCCTGAAGCTGCGCGAGGACTGGCGCGCGAAGCATCCGCCTGCGGCTCCGAAGGCGACCGCGACCGCGGACGCGAGCTCGCCATGGCGCGATTTCCACGATGCCTTCCTGGCCTACGGGGGCCCGCCGATCCCGCTCGTGCGCAGCGCGATGCTCGGCGACGGCAGCCCGCCGCTCTGAAGAAGCTGACAGCCTACAGCCGACAGCCCGGAGTGAGAGAAGAGCGCGAAGCCAGATGCTGGCGGCGACCCTCCGGGCTGTTGGGCTGTGAGCTGTAGGCTGTAGGCTTCTCCCATGCGCGCGCGACAGCTCCGTACCACGCTGCTCATCAAGGCGATCGAGGAGAGCGATCCGGCCGGCGAGGTGCTGCCGCTCGCCGATCGCGGCGAGGCGACGCTTCGCGCGCTGCGCGGGATCGCGCCGAGCGAGATCGGCCGCGGCAGCGCCAACGCGCTCTCGCGCCAGGCCGAGACCATACTGGCGCGTCGGGCCAACGACCTGAGCCAACGGCTGAGCGAGCGCTTCCCGGTCGTGCGACTGCTCAGCCGTTCGCCGGGCATGTTCGGTCCGGCGCGCGCGCTGCTCGTGCTCGCGCTGGCGGCGGGTGCGTTTCTCTCCGTGCTCGACGGCTCGCGTCGCATCGACATCCTTGCGTTTCCGCTGCTCGCTCTCATCGCGTGGAATCTGCTGGTGTACCTGCTGCTGTTCGTCTCGATGCTGCGAGGCCGGCGCGACGGCGAGGTGGGCTCGCTGCTCGCAGGCCTCTACCGCCGATGGGTGCGATGGCGGACGGGATCGAAGCTGCGCGCGGCCGCGAGCTTCAATGCGCCGCTCGCTCGTGCGCTGCAGGTATTCGCCGCGGACTGGACGGACGTCGCTCGATCTCAGCTTCTGCGCAGAGCGCGAAGTCTGCTCCACGCTGCCGCTGCGGCGATCGCCGCAGGACTCATCGCCGGCCTCTACGTGCAGGGTGTCGTGCTCCGTTACGAGGCCGGTTGGGAGAGCACGTTCCTCACGCCGGGCCAGGTCCATACGCTGCTGCGCGTGGTGTACGGCCCCGCTGCGGCGTTGAGCGGTATCGCGCTGCCGGCAGACGCTGCGGCCGTGGACGCGCTGCGCTGGACCGCATCGAACGGCGCCGAGGCCGCGTCGTGGATTCACCTCATCGGGCTCACCGCGATCATCTACGTGGTTGCTCCGCGCGCGCTGCTCGCGTTGCTGAGCGGCATCGACTCGTGGCTCGTGGGGCGGCGCCTGGGGACGCCGGCGTCGGTGATCTCGTATGGGCGCAACGTGCTCGGCAGGATCGGTGCGCCGGCGGGTGAAGGCATCGTGCGTGTCACGCCGTATGCATACACGCCCGGCAAGGAGCCCGCGCTCGGCCTGCATCGGGTGCTGACGGCAGCGCTGGGCGGCGGGATTCGACTCGATCTCGCCGACGAGGTGCGCTGGGGAGAAGAGGACTTCTTCCTGCGCCGCCTGTCAGAGCGCATCACGGGCGGCGCCGATTTCGAGATCCTCGTGATGAACCTCGCCGCCACACCGGAGCGCGAGAACCACGGCGTCATCCTCGAGGCGGTTCGGGATGCGCGCCTGCGCCTGGCGGGCGCCACGCCGCTGCTCGTGATCGTGGATGAAACGACGTACACGATGCGATTGCAGGGCGACGCGACGCTCGCCGTGAGGCTGGCCGAACGCCGCGCCGTGTGGAGCGAGTTCGTCGCGCGCTACGGCACGGCGGTCTGCTGCATCGATCTCGGGCGCGAGGCGCACGCGGACGCGCCCGAGCCGGACGACGCGGCGTGCGTGCGAGCGGCGCTCCTTGCGCACGTATGAGCGAGCCGGCGCCCGCGTCGATCGTCAACGTAAGCCTGCTGTCGCACACGAACGTCGGCAAGACCACCCTCGCGCGCACGCTGCTCAGGCAGGACATCGGCGAGGTCGCCGACCGGCCGCACGTCACCGAGCTCGCTGAAGCGAACGTGCTCGTCGAATCGCCCGAAGGCGACCGGCTCGTGCTCTGGGATACGCCGGGATTCGGCGACAGCGCGCGCCTGCTTCGGCGCCTGCAGCGCAGCGGCAACGCGCTCGGCTGGTTTCTGCGCCAGGTGTGGGATCGTTACACCGACCGTCCGTTCTGGTGCAGCCAGCAGGCGATGGTGAACGCACGCGAAGAGAGCGACGTCGTGCTCTACGTGGTGAATGCGAGCGAGGACCCGCGCTCGGCGGCATACGTGGAAGCGGAGATGCAGATTCTCGCGTGGATCGGCAAGCCGATCGTGCTGCTCCTCAATCAGCTGGGCACGCCGCGCGATGCAGCGGCCGATCGTGCGGACGTCGAGAAATGGCGGGCGCATCTCGCGCATTTTCCGGAGCTTCGCGGCGTGCTGCCCTTCGATGCGTTCGCGCGCTGCTGGGTGCTCGAGAGCACGCTGCTCGGTGCGGTCGAGACGGCGCTGGCCGACGACAAGCGTGCTGCCGCGGCACGGCTGCGCGCGACCTGGCGGGCCCGCGATCTTCAGGTCTTCGCAAGCTCGGCGGCCGTCATCGCGCAGCAGCTCGCCTCCGTAGCCATCGACGAGGAGAAGCTGCCGGAGCGCGGCACCTCGGATCGGGCGCGGGCGTATCTCGCGAGTATCGCGACCGGAGCGGCCGCGACCGATCCCCTGCTCGAGCGCGGTCAGCGTGCGCTGGCGGATCGGCTCGATCGGGTCGTGCGCAGCTCGACGGACGAGCTCGTTCGCCTGCACGGCTTGTCCGGCCGCGCCACACAGGACATTCTCAAACGCATGGGAAGGCAGTTCGCGGTGGAGCGGCCGGCCGACGCCGACAAGGCAAGCGTGATCGGCGGGCTCGTGTCCGGGGCGCTGGGTGGGCTCGCCGCGGACCTTGCGGCAGGCGGCCTGACGTTCGGCGCCGGTGCGCTCATCGGTGGCGTGCTCGGGGCGCTCGGCGCCCGCGGCCTCGCTCGTGCCTACAACTTCGCGCGCGGCGCGGAAATCGGCACCATACGCTGGTCGGGCGAGTTTCTGACGGAGCGCACCGCCGCGGCACTCGCCCGATATCTGGCTGTCGCCCACTTCGGTCGCGGCCGCGGCGAGTTCGTCGCGATCGAGGCGCCGGCCCACTGGGAGGACGCCATCGCGCGGACGACCGATGCCCGCCGCCGAGAGCTCGATGCCGTGTGGCGCGACGCGCGCGAGCGCGAGCCGACGGAACGCGCGCTGCTGCCGATCGTCACAGCAATGGCGAGCGAAGTGCTCGCGCGTCTGTATCCCGAGGCGGCGGTTGCCGCCGGCCTGGCGCTGCATGAAGAAGCGACGTCCTGACGGCGCAGTCGAAACACTCACCCGCCAGATCCGCGATCTGGATGCGAAGCGTGTCGATCAGCTCTATGGGCTCGAGCCGGTGTACGAACCGGGTGAGTCAGCGGGCGGAGTGCGGGCAGAGGAGTTCGTTGCGTTCCAGTGTCCGTGGTGCGCAGAGCGCATCGAGACGCGCGTCGATGTGAGCGCCGGCCAGCAAACGTCCGTGGAAGACTGCCAGGTGTGCTGCCGCCCGATCGAGATGAGCGTCGAGCTCGAGGAGAACGGCGCGCTCCGAGCCCTGCGCGTTCAGAGGGTGGAGTAGATAGGGCGGCCCGGTTTGCTCGGTGGCGGT
>JBQTHP010000172.1:0-6674 GCA_052389755.1 Gammaproteobacteria bacterium | reverse complement strand
TCGCGCCTAGTATCCGCACAGGCTCCTGGAGGTGGACGATGAGCACTCTCGCCGGGAAAACGCTCTTCATCAGCGGCGCGAGCCGCGGGATCGGCAAGGCCATCGCGCTACGTGCGGCGCGCGACGGCGCGAACGTCGTCGTCGCCGCGAAAACCGCCGAGCCGCATCCGAAGCTGCCGGGCACGATCCACAGCACGGCGCAGGAGGTCGAAGCGGCGGGCGGCAAGGCCCTGCCTCTCGCCGTGGACATCCGCCTCGAAGATCAGGTGTACGGCGCGGTCGCGAAGGCGGTGGAGCGCTTCGGCGGCATCGACATCCTTGTGAACAACGCGAGCGCGATCAGCCTCACGGGCACGCTCGAGACGCCGATGAAGCGTTTCGATCTCATGATGGGCGTCAACGCGCGCGGCACGTTCCTCTGCACGCAGGCGTGCATCCCGCACCTGAAGAAGGCGGCGAATCCGCACGTGCTCATGCTCTCGCCGCCGCTGTCGATGAAGGCAAAATGGTTCGCACCGCACGTCGCGTACACGATGGCGAAGTACGGCATGAGCATGTGCGTGCTCGGCATGGCGGAGGAATTCCGCGGCGACGGCATTGCGGTCAACGCACTGTGGCCGCGCACGCTGATCGCAACCGCTGCGATCAACATGATTCCGGGAGTCTCGGCGGAGGGGGGCCGTAGGCCCGAGATCGTGGCCGATGCCGCCCACCACATCCTGACGCGCGAGAGCCGCAGCGCCACGGGGCAGTTCTTCCTCGATGACGAGGTGCTGCGCGAGGCGGGTATCACCGACCTCAGCGGCTATGCCGTCAAGCCGGGAAGCAGGCTGCAGACCGATCTCTTCCTCGGTGCCTGACCGGGCCGGGCCGCACGGCGCGCGGACCGGCGAATGCCGATCCGCGCGCCAGCGGTAGTCATCATCGTCGGTCGGTATCAGGGCTGCTGGGCGACCTTTCGGCCGCCTGGCCCGCGTTCTGGGCGCTGCCGCCCGCAGTATTCGCGCTCGTCGTGAGCAACATCTGCGTGCCGCCTTCGAGACGCACGTTGCGCGACTTCGAGGTGATCACGGAGCCGGAGCCCTGCGCGCTGCCGGCCGTGGCCGACGTAATGTCGAGGCCCTTCATGCCGAAGACGCCGCGGCTTCCCGACGCTAGACGTCCCGCGGCGTTCATACCGCCCACCGCACCGGCCGACGCACTCGTCATGCCGCCGACGGTGGAACTCACGGCACCGGTCGCCGAGCCGCCCACCGATCCTGCCGTGCCGAGCACGCCCCCCGCAGCACCCGATGCGCCGCCGAGCAAGCCTCCGCCGCTCGCGCTGCCCGAACCAGCAGCGCTGCCCGCGCCGGACAGGCCGGAGTCCGCACCGCTCATGCCGCCGGACGCGGCGGTCTTCGCCGCGGCGACTGCCTGAATCGTGGCGTTGAGAGGTACCTCGCGACCATCCTTGAGCACCGCGCGATCGAACACAACGCCGAGCCGCGAGCTCGTATCGGCCGCAGCCGAAGCCGCGCCGCTCGCAGCGCCCGATGCACTACCCGAAGTGCCGGCCGCATTGCCTGCGGCATTACCGGCCGCGCTGCCGGCCGCGTTGCCGCTGCCGGACGCTTTGCCGTGCGGCTTCGCTTCCGTGACGTGACCGACGAGCTTCGAGCCGCGCGGGATTACGACCTGGCCGCCGGACTTCACATCCTGCGCGACGGTGGCCGTAACCTGATCGCCTGGCTTGCTCTTCTTCGCGTCGACGGGCTTCGTGAGCGTGGCGTTCATCTCGCTGCCGCTCGCAAGCGCGGTGGAAGCCTGCCTGTCACCGGCCTGCGCCGATGCCGCGCCGCTTCCGGTCGCATTCGTCGTGGCGCTCGTGCCCTGCCGCTCGGCAGCCACCGATCCCTGCGCGCCCGCGGATGCGCTTCCCTGTGCGCCGGCCTGTCCTTGTGCCAGTACGTTGGTACAGAACAATACGCTCGCGCATGCGAGCAGTGACCTCAGCTTCATGACACTCCTCCTGTGATCGTGGATTGCTGAACAGAAACGCAGTCTATCGTTCGCACGCGCGCAGGCGGACGCGTCGTTCTTTGGCGACGCCTGCGCAAGAATCATTCCTGCCACCCGCGGCGCTGCGCGGCAGCTTCGCTGCCCGCATCGAGCGGCTCGCCTGAAATCTGTGATTCGACCGCTTGCATAAGAAGCGGCGGAAGCGCAGCGCCTGCCATGCGGTATTCGCCGCCGGCGTTCGCGGCAGCGTCGCTTTGCGACAGCGCGCGCACCTTCCACGCGGCGCCTTCGCGGCACGCGATCCCGGCGAGCGTCTGATCACGTGCGAGCGTGAACGTGCGGCAGTATTCGCCGGACTTCGCACGGTACGTGAAGCCGATCGTGATCGGCGCGGCTTCTCCGGACGGCCGGTTCGTGAGCGCCGCGGCGAGCTCGCCGCCGGCGACGAGCCCGCCGTCGCGCGCCGCGAGAAGCGGGGCATCGTCCGAGCGCAGCATCGTCTGTCCAACGATGAGCCCGACGAGCAGACTCGCGGCCATTGCGGTCCATTGCGGCCACGCCCAGCGACGCGACGGCGCCGCCGTGCGCGCAGTCCGTGCCTGGTCGAATCCGACGACTTTCGCACCCGCCATCGATGCGGTGCGCGCGGTGTTGATCAAGCGTTCGGGCACCGGATCATTCAGCACGTCATCGAACGCCCGACGCAGCGACTCGCGCTGCTTGCGGAAGCGCTCGATGCGCTGCGTGATCTCGGGCTCGCTCGACATTGCAGCCTCGACGGCAGTGCGCTCCTCCGCGCCGAGCTCGCCGTCCGCGTACGCCATGAGTTTTTCGTCGGAGAATTTCATCGTCTTTCCTCGAGTACGGTCATGAGTGCCTCGCGGCCACGCGCGAGGCGGCTCGTCAGCGTGCCGATCGGAATCCCCAGCACTTCCGCGGCTTCCTTGTACGAGAGCCCTTCGATGAGCACGAGCCCGATCGCCGCGCGCTGCTCCTCGGGCAGGTACTCGAGCGCCGTCTGCACCGACCAGATCGTGATGTCCGCGTCGGTCGTCGGCGTGCCGACGTTCTCGGCCGCTTCCTCCGGCGCGAACAGACGATCGCGCCTGCCGCGCGATCGCGCCTCGTCGATCCACGCATTGCGTATGATCCCGAAGAGCCAGCTCAGCAGGTTCGAGCCCGGGCGCCATTGATCGATCCTGAGGAGCGCGCGCTCGACGGCGATCTGCACCAGATCGTCGGCATCGTGCGGAGTGCGCGCGAGCGTGCGGGCGAAGCGCCGCAGCCGCGGCAAATGCCCGACGATCTGCTCCCGTATCGCTACTGTGGGCTGGATCATGCATCCTGAGACGTACTACGAAGGGGCGGGCCATTCTCTTCCAAGTACCCGGTGAATCTACCGATTTGGTCACATGCGACATATTGATTTGATTGCGCTTCTGGCCGCCGCCGCACTGGGTGCCCAGGCCGCGCGCGCGCAGATCGGACTGCCGGAAGTGCAGCTGCCGGGCGTGCCTTCGCTGCCCTTGCCGGTGGACCTGGACGACACCTTGTCGAAGGTCCCGGGCCGCCTCGACGCACAGCGTCTGCTCGATCTGCGGCAGGTGCGCCTGAGCACCCTCGTGCGCCGCCATCGGGACGTTCTCGAAGCCGATCCGAACGGCGCGCCCATTCTTCGCAGTGAAGCGCTCGCGTTCGCACCGTCGGCCGCGGCGCTCGAGCGTGCGCGCGCGGCGGGATTCACGATTCGGCGCGAGCGAACGCTTGAGGGTCTCGACGCGACGCTGGTGGTCCTGCAGGCGCCGGATCGAATGTCGACGCGGCGCGCGCTCAAGCGCCTGCGGGCGCTCGATCCGGAGGGTGCATACGACTTCAACCATGTCTATGAGACGACCGGGGAGTTGACGCTCGCGAACGGTGCAGAGGAAGAGCAGGCCATCGGGGTGGCGCCGGCTCCCTCCGTAACCGGCCCGGTCGGCCTCATCGACGGCGGCGTGGACGCCTCGCATCCGGTATTCACGAACACGAGGATCCAGCAGCGCGGTTGCGCAGGCTCGCCCGTGGCGAGCGCGCACGGCACCGCGGTCGCCTCGCTGATCGCGGGACGCGCGGAACGCTTCTCGGGCGCAGCGCCCGGAGCGGAGCTGCACGTCGTCGATGTGTACTGCGGAACGCCGACCGGCGGCGCGGCGGACAGCATCGTCGATGCGTTCGCGGCGATGGCGCGCGAGCGCGTGCCCGTCATCAACGTGAGTCTCGTCGGTCCGCCGAACCGCATGCTCGAGACCGTCGTGCGGCTCGTGATCGCGCGCGGCCATCTCGTCGTCGCTGCCGTGGGCAACGACGGCGCGGCCGCACCGCCGCTGTACCCGGCAGCCTATCCGGGAGTCGTTGCGGTCACCGGCGTCGATGCGCGGCGTCGCCCGCTAGTTGAAGCAGGGCGCGGCAGGCACGTGGACTTCGCGGCGCCCGGCGCCGACATGAGCGCCGCGACCAGCGCCAGTGCCTACGCGCGCGTGCGCGGAACATCATTCGCGGCGCCGATCGTTGCGGGATTGCTGGCAGCGCAGATCGCATCCCCGGACCGGGTCGCTGCGGAGCAGGCGCTTGCGCGCCTGATCAAGGAGGCGGTCGATCTCGGCGCGCGGGGCCGCGATGCGACGTTCGGCGATGGCCTCGTCGGCGAGCTCATCCGGAATTAGAGACGAGGAGGCCCAGTTTGCTCGATGGCGTTTTCATTCGCTCCACGATATTCGCTCGGTGAAAACGCCATCGAGCAAGCCGGGCCGCGCCGCGTGCACTGCTTCCGCACGGCAAGCCCGAATTGACCGAGCGAATATCGTGTCCGTGCGCGCGGTGGCCAGGTTAAGTCAAAACAGCCTTCTTTATTACCAGGGAAGAAACGAGCCGGTCGATTCGTATTCCTCACGAAGCTCGCGGATTTACCGCGGACAGGAGAGGAACGATGAATACGAATCGCGTGTTGGTGCGCGCGGCCTTCATCGCGCTGCTCGGCGGCGCGGTTGCAACGCCGGCGCAGGTGCTCGGCGGCAACGTCGTCGGTAGCGTCGGCGGCGCAGTCTCCGGCGGTATCGGTGGTATCGGCGGAATCGGCGGCGTCGATGGCGCGCTGCGCGGCAGTGCCCGCGGCTCGGTCGGCGCGGACGTCGATGCGGTCGGGACGGTCGGACGCAGTGCCCGCAAGGCCAGCGAGGCCGCCTCGAAGACCCGCACGCAGACGGATGCGGCCGTGGATGCGACGGCGGAAAGCTCGACCCGTGCGAAGGGCGTACTGACGAGCTCGACCGACGTGCTCACCTCTGCGGATTCGGCGATCTCGGCCGGTGCGTCCAGCACGTCGAAGTCGGCGAGCTCGGCTGATGCCGCAAGCTCGAACGATGGGACTGGCGTAACCGACATCACGGGTGCCGCGCGGTCCAGCACGAGCATCATGAGCGATGCGAACTTCGACGCAGCGAGCTCGGGCCATTCAGCCTCGGACGATGCGGCCTCTTCGAGTAGCACGTCCGCTTCGAGCAACGCGTCGGTCTCGGCCAACGCCTCTGCCAAGGGCCGCGCCAAGGCGCGTTCGAACCAGCCCTGATTCCAGGGACGAGGCGCAACAGCGGCGGAGTGGTGCGAGCCACTCCGCCGCAGTCTTTCTACACGGCTGCGCTCACGCCTGTGCCGGACATGGGCACACATCTTGCCAATTCGGCGACTGGATGCTCAGAAAACCATTCCGGTCCATCGTCATCGCGTGCCTCGGCGCAGGCGGCGTGACACATGCGGGGCAGTCCCATCCACTCGATCCCTCGGCGGCTGCCGAGCAGCAGCCCGGATTTCACGCCGGCGGGACGCGTTTCCCGCGCACGCCGTGGATCGATCGCTTGCAGCGTGGCTTCTACGAAACCGTGTATCTCTCCGCGATGCGCATCGACGGCATGTCCGGTCCGCTGGAAGACGAGCGCATCTACGAGCGAAGCTCCGCGCGCCCAGTTGGGGAGTCGGCATTGGGCTCGAGATGTTCTTCGGGACGGACGAGTTTCTGGCGAGGCCTATTACGTTCTGAAGAAGGGCTGTCAACGGAACTCCAGCGTGAGCGTTTGACTCCGATTGGGCGTCCCTATAGCGGAGTCGTGCCATGAGAATTCTCGGAGCGGGGGTGGCGATCATTCTGTTCCTGTCGGGCTGTGCGTCGAGCACATCCGGCAACGTGTATTCGCGGCAGGACGTGCGCAAGGCATGGACCGTGGATTACGGTCGGGTGACGGAGGTTGCGCCGGTCACGATAGAAGGACAGAAGACGCCGATCGGCCGGGTCGGCGGCGGGCTCATCGGATACCAGGTCGGACGCACGGTCGGCCACGGATCCGGCAGTCGCATTGCCGGCGCCGTGGGCGCAGTCGCAGGCGCGGTCGCCGGACAGGCAACCGAAGAACGCCTCACGCGCACCAACGGCCTTCAGATCACGATCGATCTGGAGAAGGGGCGAACGATCGCCGTCGTGCAGGCGGCCGATGCGCAGTTCGCGGTGGGCGAGCGCGTGAAGGTCCTGCGGCGCGGAGACGGAGCGGCAAGAGTGGACCGCGCGTAGTCGACCGCGCGTAAACGCGCGGTCGACGGCTGCCGTGTCCCGCCTTCCGACTTCCGGCTTCCGCCGGAAGGCGGAG
>JBQTHP010000171.1:0-10954 GCA_052389755.1 Gammaproteobacteria bacterium | reverse complement strand
TCCAGCGCAAGGTCCTGACCCCGAACGACCTACGCTCCTTGGCCCAACTCGAGCAACGACTCTTGAGCTTCCAGCACCACTACGAGACCGTGGCCCGGCCGTTTCAGTGGAAATTCCGGCGCGGTGACCTCAGCAAGCTGCTTGCCCGACTTCCCGTTCATGAAACGCTTGCCCGCGCGGCATGAGAAAATACGTCACCGAAATTCCGGTCCAGACCACTAAGCGTCGGCAGCAGGCTGCTGCATCAACCTCGGCTACTTCTTGCTCGGCTCCGCGGGATGCTCGCGCGGAAACCGCTCGAGCGCCTTTCGCACGTCACCTTCCTTCTCGCCGCGGGCGATAAGCTCCCGCTGCAGAGCTAGGTACGCATCGAGTGATCTCGGAAGTGCGCCTTGCCGGCGGAGCTAGCACGCCTCGGACCGCGTTACGAACGTGCGCTGACTCACGTTTCGGGGCACGGAAGTTGCTTAGCCCGGGCTGAAGTGTGAAGTGAGTACAGTTTTGCCGTGGAATATGTGAAGCACTTCACACTTCGCTAGGCTATACTCTCGCTCGGGCTTGGCCCACGAGGTCTCCGTAAGGGGGCCGCCGCGAAGGCTCAGATTTAGGTCTGGGCCTTTGTCGTTTCTGGACTCAGCGAGCGCAGTGGACCAGCTCGAAGCAGCTGAACTTGATGCCGCGCTCGGGAACCTGCTCCGCTGGAATAGCTTGATCTATAACTCGGCCTGCGTTCCTCAGGGTTACATACGGCCGGTTATCCGGACGGTACCCGCTTTGCGCAATCGGCCACAAATAAAGGTCCGCCACTTGGGTGAGGGGCGATGACTTCTTCTTGAACCTGAGCTCGTATAGCACGGAGTTGAGCTCGTTCTGACTCAGCGGCTCATACTTCTGCGACGAGTTCCTGTCGAACGGCAGCCCCTCGGCCCTCATTGAGCGATAGTAGGTTTCGAGGCGCGCATCGTCTTTCCGCGAGCACCGCTCCGGAAACACGCGAAGTTTTCGGCCGGCGACGAGCGCGTGCTTCGCCGCGCGCTCTACCGCGATCGCGAACGCTGTTTGGCACAGGTGCCAGGCGCGCCGGCCATACTTCTCCCGGTACCGAGCGTCATACCCGGGTCTGTCGATGACGCAGGCTAAGCCGAGCACCGGGATCCGCGTGAGGAATCTGGTCAGCTCCACCATGAAACGCTTGTAATCCCTCGTGTCCCGACAGAGCCACGTGAAATTCTCGGTGCTGTTTCGAATGTCTACCGAGTGCAGCGGGTAGGTTAAGCCCCACCGTTCGTATAGCTTCGCATGGGCGTCCCGCGCCGCGTCTTCGTCCTCGTCCGCTATCAGGATCCCGCCCATCGCAAAGAACTCCGGATGTTCAGCATCGAAACGGAGGGGGCGACGATTCGGACGCCGGGTACCAGAGTCGTCCATGTAGAAGTTGAATGTCTGAGGCATGTCAGAGCCAGGCAGGTTGGCGCTTGTCCATCTAACGCCGTGTATAACGTCCCGGTACGGCCGGCCATGACTCGGCAGGAGTCTGCGTATAGTAACCCGATGGTTTTCTTATCGAGCGCGACCCGGCATGATCCAGCATCCCGGGTCGCGCTCATTTCGTAAGCGATGGGTCGGGGGTTCGAATCCCTCTTCCGGCACCATGACCTCCACTTGATCGAACCGCGGCCAGCCTGGTGGGTGAGGACGGTGGCATCGCTGCCGCTCGTCTGCCTCTACGCGCTGGGCCACGGGCTCGCGTTCCTGGCGTTTCGCGTCTTTCCATACCGCCCGCGCGTCGTGCGCGAGAACCTCGCGACGGCATTCCCCGAGTTCGATGAGCGGCGCCTGCGTCGCGTGATGCGCGAGTACTACTCGGGCTTCGCGCAGGTGCTCATGGAGATCGTGAAGTCGGCGGCGCTGTCGCCCGATGAGATGCGCCGGCGTGTGTCCTTCAGCAATCTCGAGCTCGTGCGCGAGCCGCTCTCGCAGGGCCAGGCGGTACTGCTTCTGGCGGGCCATCAGTGCAATTGGGAGTGGATGCTGCTCGCGCTCTCCCTCGATCTCGGCTACCCGCTCGATGCCGCGTACAAGCCGCTCGTGGACAACTGGGCCGAGCGCGAGATGCTGAAGATTCGCACGCGCTTCGGGGCGCGCATGGTGCCCGCGACGGAGCTGCTCGCCGACATCATCAAGCGCAGCCGCACGGCGCGCGGCCTCGCGATGGTCGCGGACCAGGAGCCGCGCACCAGCGAGCAGAAGCTGTGGATTCGCTTCCTGAACCGCTACAGCGCCTTCTTCGTCGGGCCCGAGGAAATCTGTCGGACGACGCGCTACCCCGCGTTCTTCATGGGCATGCGCCGCACGGCACGTGGTCGCTACGAGATCTCATTCACACCGATTGCAGCGACCGGGGAGAAGCTCGCTCCCGGGGTCTTTACGGAGCGCTACGCCCGCCTGGTCGAGGAGCAGATCCACGCCGCTCCGGCGGACTGGCCTTGGTCGCACAAGCGGTGGAAGCTGCGGCGGTCGCTCTACGAGCGGAAGGACCCAGACGGCTGACGACTCAGACGGCTGACGGCCAGACAAGAGAAGACGCAGAGTCGGAGCGCAGATGGGCGTGCGAGCGGGGTGCGTCGAAGGCTCTGCGGATCGCATTAGATCGGGTGCCGAGCGCGGGCCGCTGGCGCGTATCGTGCTTAAAACGCGCCGGCCCGCGCGAGGAGACGTCCGTCAGGACGCACCCGATCAGCGATCGCGCAGAGCCTTCGACGCACCTCGCTCGCCCGCGCGTCTCCTCTTCCGTCTCTTCGTTTTCTATTTCTTACTTCGTCTCCAAATATGTCGCGAGGTCGGCAATCGTCGGATGATCGAAGAGGTCCGTTAGCTCCACCGCTCCCGGGAACTCCCGCTCGATCCCCTCATGGATCTCGATCAGCTTGAGCGAGCTCGCCCCGACCTCGAACAGGCTGTCGTGGATGTCCACGCGTTTGCCTTCCAGCGCGGCGTCGCAGATCGACTTGAGCTTGTCCTCGATCTCCGTGCGCGAGGCGCTCGCAGGGCCGCGCGCGGCGTCGCGCAGCCGCGCGAGCTCGGCGAGCTCCGCGTCGAACTCGCCGTCGAGCAGGCTCTGCTCGAGCAGGTGTCGCTGGATCTTGCCGCTCGTCGTCTTCGGGATGCGCTTCACGGGCACGACATCCGCGACCTCGAGCCCCGTGTGCTCGTTGATGAGCCGCGAGACGTGAGTCGCGATCGGCAGGAACTCCTGCATGTCCGTACGGTGCAGAACGAACACGATGAGCCGGTCCGTCTGCGCATCGCGCGGCCGAACGCCGGCGACGACCACCTTGCCGAGCTCGAGGCCGCCGGCGCGCTGCGCGATGCTCTCGAGATCGTGCGGGTAGTAGTTCTGGCCGTTGACGAAGATGATCTCTTTCGCCCGCCCGGAGATGTAGACCTCGCCGTCGTGCACGAGTCCGAGATCGCCGGTGCGAAGCCAGCCGTCAGACGTGAACGCGGCAGCATTCGCCTCCGGATGCTCGAAGTAGCCTTTCGTGACGTTCTCGCCCGCGATGTGAATGTGGCCGATGGTGTCCTCCGGCAGCTCACGGCCGTCATCCCCGGCAATGCGCAGCCGGCCATAGGGGGCGGAGCGGCCCACCGTCATCAGCTCCACGGCATCTTTCGCATCTGCCGACACGAGCTCGGCCTGCTGGCCGACGCTCATGCGATGCCGGTCGAGCGCGATCGAGCGCAGGCCCGATGCGGAGCGGCGATCCGCAGCGAGCGGGGGGAAAGTCGCCGCGAGCGTCGCTTCCGCGAGGCCATACACCGGGTGCATCGTCCGCCAAGCGAGCTTCGCCGGTGCGAGGCGACCGAGAAACTCCTTGCAGAGATCCACGGAGATCGGTTCCGCGCCATTGAAGATGATGCGCACCGCGGAGAGATCGAGGTGCTCGACGGGCCGATCGCCGAGCACTTTGAGGTAATGGCGATAGCCGAAATTCGGCGAACAGAGAAGCGTCACGCCGCGCCGCGCGGCCTCGCTCAGCCACAGCAGCGGGCGGCGGATGAAGAGGTCCGTCGGCATCTGATGCACCTGCACGCGGTTCGCGAACATGTACAGGTGAAAGCCGATGAGACCCATGTCGTGCGTGAGCGGCATCCACGAGAGCGACAGGTCGTCCTCGTCGAACCCTGCCGCCTCGGTCGCACCGCGAATGTTCGCGATCAGGTTGTGGTGCGTGAGCACCACGCCCTTCGGCTCGCTGGTCGAGCCCGACGAGAACTGGATGAAGGCGATGTCGTCCGGTTGTGCGCGGTGCGCCTTGCCGGCGCGCGAGACGTCGTCGAGCTCATCGACGAGGAACGCGCGGGACCTGAGCTGCTCGAGAGTGCGCTCCTCGCCGGCCTTCGCCGCGAACGCGCCGATGCGATCCAGCGACTTGCGGTCGGTGTAGATGAACGGCGTGCCGAGCTTGCGCGCGATGCGCAGCAGCTTGTGCCGGTGCTCGTCGCTGATGCCGAGCGCCACGGGCACCGGCACGATGCCGCCGACCACGGCCGCCCAGAAACCGTCGATGAACTGCTCGTTGTCGGCAAGGAAGAGGATGAGCTTGTCGCCGCGCCTTGCGCCGAGGCGCTGCAGATGATGCAGGATCCCGAGCGCGCGCTCGTGCAGCTCGGCGAACGACACGCGCCGCTCGCTCCCCTCGCCGTCGATGTAGGTGATGTGGCGCTGAACGGTGCGGTTCGCATCGAGAAGCTCGGTCAGCGTCGTTGCAGTGAACATCGGGATGCTAGTTTACAATTCCGCGCGCACCATGACCGACCACGGCACCAGCGAGGAGCTGCGCAACACTCTCTACCGAAAGCTCACGCGCTCGAGCCGGCGGATGACGGCAGCCCGGCGCCTCCTGTATCGGATGGTCGTGCCGCTCGCCCTCGGTGTCGTCAAGCTGGTCTGGACGACGTGCCGCATCGTGCGAGTCGAGGGCGCGCAGCATCTCGATGCGGCTCTCGCGAAGGCCCCATCGCTCATCCCGTGCTACTGGCACCAGCATCAGCTCTTCTGCGGCAAATACCTTCTCGATCAGCGCGAGCGCGGCCTGAAAGTGGGCTGGCTCATCAGTCCCTCGGTGGACGGCGAGATCGGCGCGATGATGGTGAAGCGCATCGGCGGCCATGTGATCCGTGGCTCTGCGACGCACACGGGGGCACGCACGCTGCGTGATTACTACCAGGCGCTGATTCAGGACGGCGTGTCCCCGGCGCTCACGCCGGATGGTCCGCGCGGGCCCCGGTTCAGGTTCAAGCCCGGCGCGATCCTGCTCGCGCAGATCTCCGGCCGACCGATCCTGCTGATGGCTTACGCGGCGAGCCGAGCGTGGCGCATCAAGTGGGACCGGTTCGTCATCCCCGTGCCGTTCTCGCGGATCGCCATCGCTCTCGGTGAACCGCGCTACGTGCCGAGGGTGCTCGATTCGCAGGCTACCGAACGCTTGCAGACTCAGATGGAGCAGGAGCTGCGCGCGTTGTTCGAGACTGCGCGTGCGGCACTCGCCGGAGCGCCGGCATGAGCTCCGACGGCGCGCTCGAGCTCTCCGTGGTGGTGCCGGTCTGCAACGAGGAAGAGAACGTCGGCCCGCTCGCCGCGGAAGTCGCGCGCGCGCTCGCCGGCCGGCGTTTCGAGCTGCTGTTCATCGACGATGGCAGCACGGATGCGACCGCGAGCGAGGTGCAGAAGGCTCGCGCCGGCGGCATGCCGGAGATCCGGCTGCTCCGCCATTCATTCCGCAGCGGCCAGAGCGCCGCCGTGTGTACCGGCGTGCGACACGCGCGCGCGACCTGGATTGCAACGCTCGATGGCGATGGGCAGAACGATCCGGCGGACATCCCGGCGCTCGTGCGCGCCACGCAGGATCCGACGCACGACGACGTCCGGCTCATCATGGGCAATCGCACCACGCGACGTGATACCTGGTTCCGCCGCCTGCAGTCGCGCATCGCGAATGGAGTGCGGTCGGGGCTTCTCGGCGACGGCACGCCAGACACAGGATGCGGGATCAAGCTCATGCACCGGGAGACGTTTCTCACGCTGCCGCAGTTCGATCACATGCATCGCTTCCTGCCGGCGCTGTACCTGCGAGCCGGGACGCGCGTCATCTCCGTGCCGGTGCATCATCGCCCGCGCGTCCGCGGCACTTCCAAGTACGGCATGCTCGACCGGCTCTGGGTGGGCATCGTCGATCTCTTCGGCGTGATGTGGCTCACGCGCCGTTACAAGCCCGGGTTGGTAGCGAGAGAGGAGTAGAGCGGATGCAGCGCGACCATCTGCTGTGGATCGCGCTCGCCGTGCTCGTGCTCGTCGGCTCGGGAATCGGCCTGCGCGATCCCTGGCCCGCCGACGAGCCGCGCTTCGCATCGCTCGCGCGCGACATGGTCACGAGCGGGGACTGGCTGTTTCCGAGAGTCGGCGGCGACCTGTATCAGGACAAGCCGCCCCTGTATTTCTGGCTGCTCGCGGGCGCTTACGCGCTCATCGGCTCGATCCGGTGGTCGTTTCTGTTGCCGTCGCTGCTCGCGAGCTTCGGCACGCTGGTGCTGGTCTACGATCTCGTGCGCCGCGCGAGCGGGCACGAGGCCGCGCTCGGCGCGGCCCTGCTGCTCCTGTGTGCGGTGCAATTCCTGCTCGCGGCGCGCAGCGCGCAGATCGATGCGACGCTGTGCTGTCTCACGACACTGTCGCTCTACGGGCTGCTGCGCCATCTCCTCTACGGACCGGAGTGGGGGTGGTACTTCGTCGGCGGCCTCGCCGCAGGCCTCGGCGTCATCACCAAGGGTGTCGGGTTTCTGCCGCTCCTCGTCCTGCTCCCCTACGGGTTCTTGCGCGCGCGCGGCTTCGAGGAACTCCCGCGGTTTGCGGGCGGTGCGCGCTGGGCGCTCGCGCTCGTCGGATTCGCGATCGGGATTGCGGCGTGGATCGTGCCGATGCTGCTTGCGGTGGCGCGCAGTGGTCGCGCGGACCTCGCCGCCTATCGCGACGAGATCCTCTTTCAGCAGACGGTGGATCGCTATGCGTCCGCCTGGCATCACGTCGAGCTCTGGTATTACTTCCTCGTCCAGGTCATTCCGGTGCTGTGGCTGCCGGTCTCCCTGCTTCTCATCTGGCTCGTGCCGCGGTGGCGTGATGCCTGGCGCGCACGCGATGCGCGCGTGTGGCTGCCGCTCGGGTGGGCGGTGCTCGTGCTGCTCTTCTTCTCCCTGAGTCCGGGTAAACGCGGGATCTACATCCTGCCGGCGCTTCCAGCCGTCGTGATCGCGGCTGCACCGTTTCTGCCGGCGCTTGCGGCACGGCGCGGCGTGCAGCACGCAAGCCTCGCGCTCGCTGCCGTGCTCGCTTTTCTCGTGCTCGCGTTCGTCGCCTCGTACCTGGCGGGCGTGCCCGCGGCTCGACAGGCAGCGGAGAGAATCGAGCTCCCCTCGATCGTCCCGTTCGTCGTGTTCGTAGCGATTGCCGCCGTGGCATGGGTTGCCGCATGCCGCCGCCGCGCGGTGCTCGCGTGGCCGCTCGTGCTCGCTGCGCTCGCTGCGACCTGGGGTTTTGCGATCGCCCCGTCGATCAACGGTGAGCGGTCCGCGCGCCCGTTCATGGCCAAAGTCCTGGCGCGTGTGGAGCGCGGAGAAACACTCGGGCTCGTCGGCTACAAGGAGCAGTTCCTGCTTTATCTGGACGGGCCGGCGGTGAATTTCGGGCATCGACGCTGGACGGAGGGTCCGCAGGAGGGCTACGACGCAGCGCGTTGGCTCGCGGCATCCGAGGCGCGCGTTGCGCTGGTTCCGCGTTCGATGCTCGAACCATGTTTCAGTGCGAGCTCCATGCAGCGCGTCGGTCGCAGCAGTCGCGAAGACTGGTTCCTCGTGCGCGGCGCGGTCGCTCGCGAGTGCGTCGAGCGCGGCAATCCCGAGCGGCCGATCACATATCCGGAACGGAATGCACAGAATTGACAATTACTTAGCTTGTTTTCCTCAACGACTGTGCCAGAATCGCGCGCAAATAAAGTAAGGAGTGTCCACGCGCGATGGCGACTGCGCCGCAGGACAAAGCTGCGGAGTTCACGGCCTCCGACATTCTCGCATCGGACGCGTTGGCAGGCCGCGCGCCACGTCCCGTGCTCGGACTCGACGTCGCCTGCACCAAGATCGCCGTCGATCTGCAGAGCATCCGCCGCGAGACGGCCACCGACTCCATCCGCGCCAGTATCGAGCTCTTACGCGACGCGACCGGCAGCGATTGCGCGTTCGTCGCGATCTTCGCCGACGACAGCCTGAAGGTGAACGACGTGCAGGTCGCGCGCGGCGGCTTCGCGCCGTGCCGTCTCGAAGAGCTGCTCGGCGAGTCCCTCGACGCCTACCCGTGGCTCAAGTCGCGCCTTGATCATCTGCGCCTGTCCGAGCTGCGAGATACCGCCACACCCCGACGCGAGCAACAGGCCGAGGCGCGGCGCTTCGCCGAGCTGCAGATCGGCTCGGCTCTCATCGTCGCGTTCCGGATCCAGGGCCGGCCCGCCGGGTTCATCGGTCTTGCGCACGCGCTGCCGCGCGGCGCGTGGGACGTCAATCTGCAGCTCCTCATGAAGCTCGTCGGCACGAGCCTCGCGACGGGTCTCGAGCGCGTGAGGATGGAAGCGAGGCTCGCGCGCCTCGAGGAGCGCGTGCAGCTCGCGCAATCGGCCGCGAACGACGGCATGTGGGACTTCGACGTCGAGACCAACGAGGTCTATTTCTCGCCGCGCTGGAAGGCGATGCTCGGCTACACCGACGAGGACATCAGCGGCTCGCCCGACTGGCGCGGGCTCGTGCATCCCGAGGACCTCACGAAGGTCCAGAACGCGATCCAGGATCACGTCGCCGGCAAGACACCGCTCTTCGAGAGCGTGCACCGCATGCGTCATCGTAACGGCGACTGGCGCTGGGTCGTAAGCCGCGCCAAGGCGCGCGTCGACAAGCACGGCCGCCTGATGCGGCTCGTCGGCGTCGAGCTCGACATCACCGAGCGCCGGCTCTACGAAGAGGCACTGTTCCGCGAGAAGGAGAGCGCGCAGATCACCCTGCAATCGATCGGCGACGCCGTCATCACGACCGATGCCGACTCGACGATCGATTACATCAACCCGGTCGCCGAGGAGCTCACCGGCTGGCGTCTCGAGGATGCGATGGGCAAGCCGGTCGAGGAGATCTTCCGCGCCTTCCACGAAGAGACCTGCGAGCCGCTCGAGAACCCTCTGTCGGTAGCGATCCGGCGCATCCGGCCGATCAAGTCCGTGCGTCCGATGCTGCTCATCCGCCGCGACGGCAACGAGCTCTACGTCGAGAGCACGGCCGCGCCGATCCGCGACGGCGCGAACAAGGTCGCAGGCGGCGTGCTCGTGTTCCACGACGTCAGCGAATCGCGCGAGCTGAACCGCAGGCTCTCGTACCACGCGAGCCACGACCTTCTCACCGGTCTCGTCAATCGCCGCGAATTCGAGGCGCGCATGGAGCGCGCACTGAAGAGCGCGAAGGCGCGCGAGGCCTCGTACGCGCTGTGCTATCTCGACATCGACCAGTTCAAGATCATCAACGACTCGTGCGGGCACAGCGCGGGCGATGCGCTGCTCTCGCAGGTGGGCGCGCTCCTCAAGGCGAAAGTCCGCTGGCGCGACACGCTCTCACGGCTCGGCGGCGATGAGTTCGGCGTGTTGCTCGAGAGTTGCTCGCTCGATGAGGCGATGCGCACCGCCGAGACCCTGCGCGAAGCGGTCCGCAACTTCCGCTTCACCTGGGAGGATCGGGTGTTCAGGCTCGGCGCCAGCATCGGCGTGGTGCCGATCACGGCAGACAACGAGGATGTCGCCTCGGTGCTCTCGGCCGCCGACAGCGCGTGCGCCGCGGCGAAGGAGGGCGGACGCAACCGCGTCCACAGCTTCGCCGAGAACGACATCGAGCTCATGCGCCGCCGCCGCGAAATGCAGTGGGCGGCGCGCATCAACGCGGCGCTCGAGGAAGGGCGTTTCGAGCTCTTCCGCATGCCGATCCAGGCCCTGCAGCGGCCGGAGCCGGGCGCGCACTACGAGCTCCTGCTGCGCCTGCGCGACGAGAGCGGCCGCATCGTCGCGCCGAACGATTTCATCTCCGCCGCGGAGCGCTACGGCATCATGCCCGCGATCGATCGCTGGGTGATCGAGAACGCGTTCCGCTGGCTCGTCTCCGAAGCGGACGAGCGCGAGAAGCTGTTCCTCTGCTCGATCAATCTCTCGGGTCAGAGCCTGGGGGACGACAAGTTCCTGCCGTTCGTCATCGATCAGTTCCAGCGAAGCGGCCTCATGGCCTCGAAGATCTGCTTCGAGATCACCGAGACCGCGGCTGTCGCGAGCTTCTCGCAGGCGAACCGCTTCATCCAGGCGCTGAGGGAGCTCGGCTGCAAGTTCGCGCTCGACGATTTCGGCACGGGGCTCTCGTCGTTCGGCTATCTGAAGCACTTCCCGGTCGATTTCCTCAAGATCGACGGCAGCTTCGTGCGCGAGATCCTGCGCGATCCGATCGACCGCGAGATGGTGCGGTCGATCAACGAGATCGGCCACCTCACGGGCAAGCAGACGATCGCCGAATTCGCCGAGAACGCGGACATCATCCAGATGCTCACCAGCATCGGCGTCGATTACGCGCAGGGGTATGGCGTCGCGCAGCCGCAGAGGGTGCTCAAGGCGGTCGGCGCCTGATGGCGGCGAGGGCTCAGACGACTGACGGCTCAGACGACTGAGCGGTCCAGGCGCATCGATAGATCAAGCGCCTGGACATTCTTCGTGATCGAACCGATCGACACGTAATCGACACCCGTTTCCGCAACCTCCCGGACGTTGTCGAGCGACACGCCGCCCGAGGCTTCCAGCTTGACCGGTGCGTTGCGGGTCGCGTTCATGCGGAC
>JBQTHP010000170.1:0-2998 GCA_052389755.1 Gammaproteobacteria bacterium | reverse complement strand
GATCAGCGGTCAGTACACGTCCGCGAGTCCCGAGTCTCTGCTGAGGTTCCTGAGCCTCCAGAAAGGCGTAATCGTTACCGAGGTCGACGGGGAGATCCGTATCCGGCGGGAATGAAACTGCTGCAAGCCATATATACTTTTTTCCGCAGAACGCTCTACAGATCCATGAGCCCGTCGCACCGAGAGACGACGGCCATGACAACTCTGAAACGGGGACTGGGAGCGTTTATGCGTATTGCGGTTCTGGCGACAGCAATTTCATCAGCCGTCGTTGGTCTTGCATGGGCCGATCCGGCCTCCGCGGCAATCAAAACCCCGACCAACATCGCGCCACAGGAACTTGGCAGCGCATTGCGGGTGCTTGCAGCGGAGAGGCATCTACAGATCCTTTACACGACCGAGACGGTCGCAAACCGGCACACCTCCGGAGCAGTCGGCGAATTCACCGTAGACGAAGCCCTCACGCGGCTTCTCGGTGGAACAGGCCTCGCCTTTCGATACATCGACGAGAATACGATCACGATCATGCATCGCGCGGATGGGGCTTCTGCGTCGCCGGCCGGGAGAGGCGCTGAAGGCGAAGAAGCAGCCTCTGGCGGCCCGGAACGACAATCTTTCTGGGCGCGCCTTCGCCTCGCCCCTGCGAATGCCGCCTCTCCGTCGCAAGACGAGACACCGCGCCAGGATCGCGCGCAAGCCACTGCGACTCAGCGAGCGGAAGACTCAGCTCAATCTGAAAAGGACGTTGGGCCGGACGTGGTCGTGGTCACTGGTTCGCGCCTGAAGGGCACCACCGCCGACAACGGTCCTGCGCCGGTGACCGTGTTCGACCGCAAGAAGATCGAGCAGCTGGGCATAACGACATTGCCGGACTTCTTTCGTTATGTGACGCAGCAGCCGACCGTGAGATCGGAGGAGAGCATGGGCGGCGCCGGGGGACAGTATGTGGACCTGCGCGGAATCGGCACCGGTTTCACAGCGGTGCTCATCAATGGCCGCCCGGCAGCGGCCACGGCGTCGAGCGGAACATTCAATGCACTGGACATCAACAGTATCCCGCTCGCCGCTATCGAGCGCGTGGAAATCCTCACCAGTTCCGCCTCCGCGGTGTATGGCGCGAACGCGATGGGTGGTGCGATCAACATCGTGCTCAAGCGTGACATGGGTCGACCGGTCGTCGACGTGCGGTATGGCAGTGCCGAAGGGGGTGCGGTAGAGCGGCGCGCCTCGGCTTCGACGGGCTATGCGAACGAACGTTTCCGCGCCTCGCTGCTGCTGGACTACCTGGACCGGGGCGAGTTGCTGGGTGGAAAGCGAGACCGTTGGGCCGACCAGGATTTTCGCCGCTTCGGCAGCATCGATCGTCGCTCTACCTCTTCCAACCCTACGACTGTTACTTCGACCTCGTCAGCCAATCTTCCCGGTCTGAACTCGCGCTTTGCGGCGGTGCCGGTCGGAAGCAGTGGCGTGGGGCTCACGCCGGCGGATTTCACAGCCACGGCTGGACAGCGCAACTTCGACACCCTCGGCCGATTCCGCTCCATCGTGGGTGAGCAGGACCGGCGCAGCGGCACTTTGGCTGGTGAGTTCATCCTCACGCCTGCTGTAACGGCGTTCGGTGAATACTTTCGCGAAGAATCCGAGTCCATCATCCATCAAGCGCCATCGGCGGCAACGCTCACTGTCCCGGCCAATAACGAGTTCAATCCCTTCGACGTGCCGGTCACCGTGAGTTACTTGTTCGCGGGTGTGGGACCTCGGACGCGATACTCGGAAGCCCAATCCGACCGCCTGTTGCTGGGTTTGAAGGGCGGCCTCGAGTCATGGGATTGGGAAGTCTCCGCGATGCGAAGCAAAGGCGACGGTTTGCAGCGTTCATCTGCCAACACTGTAGATCTCGCGCGCGTCAATGCGGCGTTAGCCGCAACCTCGCCCGCCGAGACCCTGAACGTTTTCCAGGATGGCCCTGGTGGCAGTGCGGCATTGCTGGCGTCGTTGGTCGCGCCAGTCTCCGTCACGCAGAACTATGAAGCGGACACGCGTCACGCCGATGCTCAACTGCGCGGTCCGCTCTGGCAACTGCCTGCTGGCCCTGTGCAAGGCGTCCTTGGCGGTGCACGAAGTGAGGACGAGATCCTGTTCGTCACCACTGGATTCCCACGGCCGGTGGCCGGCGAACGCACCGCATCGGCGGCGTTCGCGGAGATCGGCGTTCCGCTGGTAAGCGCAGACATGCAAGTTCCCGCAGTCTCGGCATTGCGTCTGACCGTGGCGGGCCGTCATGACGATTACAACGATTTCGGCGACACGACCAATCCGCAATATGGCCTGGTTTGGTCGCCGGTGCGTGACCTGTCCGTGCGCCTCTCGTACGGCACGAGCTTCAGTCCACCCAACCTGTTCAGCATGTTTGCCCCGCTGCAGCAGTTCCCCTCGAGCGTCACCGATCCTCGTCGCAACAACGAGACGGTGCCGATCGCACTCCTGGTCGGCGGCAATCCGGATCTGCAGCCGGTGGAAGGCGAAACGACTACTGCGGGTCTCGTACTCACGCCGGCGCAGCTCCCCGGTTTGCGTTTAACGGCGACGTACTGGGAAGCGAAGGTCGATAACCGCGTCACCGTCGTTCCGGATCAGCAACTCGTGAACAACGAAGCCGTGTATCCCGACCGCGTCATCCGGGCGGCACCGTCTCAGACGGATATCGACCTGGGCCTGCCTGGTCGGATCCTGAGCGTCGACAGCACGCGCATCAATTTCGGCGAGTTGAAGACCAGCGGCGTCGATTGGGACACTTCTTATTCCATGGATACGCGCTGGGGCAACTTTACACCCGCCCTCACTGGCACCTGGACCGCGAAATACAGCTCGGTCGAGTTGCCGGGCACCGCGGCCGTGAAACGCGTCGGCATTGCTTCGATCAACGGCACCATTCCGAAGTGGAAAATGTCCGCCACGTTGGCTTGGGGGCACGAATGGATAGGCGCCTCTGCTACGG
>JBQTHP010000169.1:0-18792 GCA_052389755.1 Gammaproteobacteria bacterium | reverse complement strand
CCGGAGAGAATTCTTCCCCTGATGTCGCAGCCCGTGGTCGAGCTGTGCCTGCGCATCCCTACTTACGTGCTGATCCGCGGCGGACGCAACCGGGCGCTGGCGCGGCGCGCGTTCGCGAACGAGCTGCCGCCGCAGATCATCGGGCGCCGCGGCACGGGCGGCTCGGATGCGCACGTGAGGCGCATCCTCGAGGCGAACATCGACTTCGTGCGCGAGCTGCTGCTCGACGGCATGCTCGTGAGGCGGCACATATTGAACCGCGTCAGGCTCGAGGCGTTTCTGGCGGATCGCACGCAGGAAGGCCCTGCTTACAACGAGGTGGTGCAGGACTATGTGTCCATCGAGGCGTGGATCGCGCGCTGGAGCGCTACCACTCCTTCCGCAGCAGCAGGCTGACGAAGCGGCCGAGCAGGTCCGCATTCGCCGGGTCATAGCCGACGCCTGCGGGATTGTTCAGAAAAGGCGGCGCTTCATCGAACACGTTCTGCGCGTTCAGCGCGAGCTCCGTGCCTGCGAGAAGCCCGGTCTCCGGCAGGTGGATCGCCAGGCGCACGTCCAGCGTCGTCCACGATCCCACCCTGCGATTCGGCAGGCTCATCGTGTCCCGGTAATCGTCCGCATGGTTGACGGCGCCGGACGCGGCGAAGAAGCCGCGCTCCCACGACACGGAGCCGCGCAGGCGTAAATCCAGGGGATCGTCTTCCGTGTCCACCACGTCGACCAGCGGCGAGGTTTTCCGGTCCGATCGCGCGAAGTCGAGGATGCGGCTGGCACTCAGGCCGAGATCGAACGTGCCGAGCGCGCTCGTGTGCTGCCAGGAGGCGAGCAGATCGATGCCTCGCGTGTGCACGGCCGCCGTGTTGTTGGTGCGAGCGTCTACGAGCGCGTCCACCGGGGCACCGAGGCAATCCGGAGGATTGCCGATGAATACGCTGCGGGCACAAACGGCTTCACGCTGCGAGATGGTGGGGGCTCGGTGAACGATGTCCGCGAATCGCGGATCGCGCAGCATGTCCGCCGCGAGCGCGACGCCCTGGATGCGATCTTCGTACTCGATGTCGAAGTACGTCGCGCCGATCTCGAGCCCGGGAGCGCTCGCGGGCGCGAAATCCACGCCGAGCGTCCAGCTCACGGCCGTCTCTTCCCGCAGATCCGCGTTCTCGCCCACCCAGAAGAGCGCGGTTGAAACGCCCGTTGGAGACAGCGGGTCCGGCAGCCGGAGAATGGAGCTGCGATTGGCGGACTCATCGAGATAAGCCAGGCTCGGCGCGCGAAACGACTCGGACCAGGTGCCGCGCAGCGCCAGATCTTTCGTCGGCGACCATGAAGCGCCCACCTTCGGCGTGAACGCGGACGCAAAGTCCTCGTAAGTATCGAGCCTTCCTGCGAGCAGGAGCTGCAGGCGCTCGAGGCCGGCACGCCGGTTGTCCGGCCCGGCGAGCGGCACGAGCAGCTCGGCGAATACTCCGGTGAAATCCCGTGCGAGCGCCGCGCGTCTTGCGCGCAGCGAGCCATCGGGATCGGATGCACTCAGACTCTTCAGGGTGGAGTCGAACGACTCGTGGCGATAGTCCGCACCGACTGCGAGCTTCGCCTCGCCACCCGGCAGGCGCATCACAGGACCGTTCGCGACGAAGCTCACCGAGCGGATCTCGGCTTCCGCGGTCACGCGCGTTTCGCCGCGAATGGCGGCGATGGTGGCGGGGTTCGTGTGCGAGCCATCGCCCAACGGATTGAATGCCGTATCGGGATTCGGGTCCGCGAGCGCGGGCACCAGGGCGGTGAGATCCACGATGCCGCCGGTGCGCACGTGCTCGCGCGTGAGGGAATGTCCCACCTGGCCGGCAAGTTGCCAGCCGGCGGGCACATCGAGCGTGGCCCCGAGCGCGCTGTTGGCCGCGCGGCGGTTGCCATCAAAAGTGGTGGGGCCCAGGTCGTCGCCGAAGTCGTACGCCACCCCTATCGGAAACGTGCCCCCGAGGGGGTTCACGTAGAACGGGTTCGAGCTGGGCACCGGCAGCACGGTGGCGAAGGCCGGGCCGCGAGCGCGAGCGTCGCGATGGGCAAGCAGTACGTCGGCGAACAGCTTCAGGTTCTGCGTCGGCTGGTGCCGCGCGGTTGCGAGCAGGCTCAACAGCTCCTCGTCGGCCAGCACGTCGCGCCCCGCCTGACGGTTGTACAGATTGGCAGTGCCGGCGAGCAGATCGGCCGGCGTCAGCGACCGCCCGTCCTGGCCGCGCGGGATCGCCCACGTGCCGGACCCGATGACGATGGTGCCGGGGTTGCCGTTCTGCGTGTCGAAATTGTCGCCGCCGAACGGCCGCAGGTCGCTCACCATCTGCGCGCGGTGCGCGCCGGACAACGCGCCGCGATCGTAATACTCGAAGGCGAGCAACCCGTTGCCCGAATCCCACTGTCGGCCGATGAGTTGACTGAACTGCCGCTCGTCCTGGTCACCATCCGTCACGGCGCCGATGCGCACGCGCGTTTCGCGGCCCTCGTAGCTCTCGCGCAAGGCGAGGTTGACGACGCCGCCCACCGCATCCGCGCCGTACGCGGCGGATGCGCCATCCGGCAACAGAGTGATCTGTTCGATGGCGATCAATGGGATCGCGGATACGTCGATGAACGTGCCCTTGCTGCCGCTCGGGGCGATGCGGCGCCCATCGAGCAGCACGAGCGTCGCCGCCGAGCCCAGGCCGCGAAGATTGAAGCCCGTGCCGCGCCCGATATTCGATGACGCTTCGTCGCCGAGCGAGGTGTCCTCGCTCGGTCCGCCCCCGAAGTTCTGCGGCAGTGCGCGCACCACGTCGCGGACGGTGGCGTAACCCATGCGATCTATTTGCCGCCGCCCGAGGGTGATGACCTCCGAGCCGACCGGCTCCATGCCCCGGATGAACGTGCCGACGACGATGACCTCTTCCAGCGGCTCGCGAAGCCTCGATCGCGGTGGACCGGTGGCGTCGCGGTCGGGCCGCTGCGCGCGGCGAGCCGCCTGTCCGGCTGCGTCGGCCGATGCTGCCCGCCCCTGCGCCGCATCGTCCAGAGCCTCGCGCCGCATGACCGCGACCGTTCTGTCGTTCACGAACGTGAAGGCGAGTCCGGTGCCCTCGAGCATACGAGTGAGCGCGGCGGCTGGTGTGAGCAGCCCGCTCACCGCCTGAGTGTTCACACCCTGGATTGCGGCCGCATCCACCGACAGCTGAACGCCGGTCTGGCGGATGAATTCCTGAATCGTCTGGGAGGCGGGGCCCGCCGCGATCTCAACCTGGTGTTCGTCGGGCGTATCCGCAACAGCGACCGAAGCCAACAGACTCGCGATGGCTCCAACCAGGATCGCATCCCTGAGAGAACGCATACGCGCTCAATCGCCCTCGCCTTGCGGCTTCAAGTGCCGCCGTAGACGTGCGAAGAACGAGGCGGGCCGCTCGGGCACCGGCAGATCGAAGAGTGCCTGCGCGCAGCGGCGCGCGGCCTTCTGCAGATGCTGCTCGATCGTGTTCTCGGAGATCTGGAGACGCTCGGCGATCTCCTGCTGCGAGAAGCCGTACACCTTGCGCAGCGTGAACACCTGCCGGCACCGCTCGGGCAGGTTGGACACGGCGTCGGAAAGGCGCTCGAGCTCCTGGTGGGTGCTCACGATCTCATCGACCTGCTCGCCCTCGTCCAGTACGTCCATGGCTTCTAGATCGGCGACCGCCTCGATGGGCACGATCGCGCGATGGCGCAGCCAGTCTAGTGCAACGTTGCGCGCCACCGTGAGAGCGAACGCACGGATCGAGTGAATTTCGGCCTGCTCCGGCGCCGCGCCGGCGAGCAGCAGCCGCGCGTAGGTTTCCTGCAGAAGGTCATCGACATCGGCACGGTTGCGGGTGTACCGGTACAAACACGCACGGAGCACGCCCTCGTGCACGAGGGCCTGCAGCAGGTACCGTTCGTCTGGTTTTCCCAATGTTTCCATCGGGCCCGAGCCTTCATCCGACATCAGTCGCTCGTGACCGGCAGGCTCATCATAGCGCCCGGGCCGAAGCCCGGCGACGGGCAATATTGCAATAATCCAACGTCGGTGAACGTTGCCAAGCGCGTTATCTCGTGCGTGCGGCCAAAATACAGATGCACGAGCGGTCGCTGCGCGTTGCCGCACGGCGAACAACATCGACGATGGCGGCTTATGACGAAACGCACCCGCTCATGCCAGGTCTTCGGTCGCGCGGACCTTATGCTACTTATAGTCTGTAGATTCGAAGTCTGCAAGTTCGCAGCATCGTCGAGGTTGCACAGGACCTCGCGGTGCGCAGACCGAGTGCCAAGCTCCTCCGGATTCTCGCCGACAACGTTCGCTCTCTTCGGGCCGACCGTGGATGGTCCCAGGAGCAGCTCGCCGAGGCCTGCGGCCTGCATCGCACCTTCATCGGCGCGATCGAACGCAAGGAGCGCAATGCGTCGCTCAGCACTCTGGAGATGCTGGCTTCGGGATTCCAGCTCACGATCCCCGACCTGCTCACCGAGCGCGCGCCGATTCGAGAACTCCTACCGGCTGCATGACGTGCATCGTCGGCCGCTCGGTCCGGGCCGCGGCGATGCTACTTATAGTCTGTAGATTCGTAAGTAGCGAGTTCGCAGCATTCTGGCCGGTTTGTTCACCGGCGATCGCATGCGCAAGGCGAGCTCACAGCTTCGGACGATCCTTGCAGATAACCTCCGGGCCTTTCGTGCGCGGCAAGGCCTATCGCAGGAGCAACTCGCGGATGCCTGCGGTCTGCATCGAACCTACATCGGCTCGATCGAACGAAGCGAACGCAACGTCACCTTGAGCACGCTCGAGGTCTTGGCGGCTACCCTCAAAATCAGCGTACCAAGGCTGCTGACCCGCAGCTGAGCGGCCGGCCCGGGAACGTTCGGCGTCTGTAATCCAACGCGAGCTGTTGGATTGTCCCAGTGAAGAGTGGCGACGACAGCTCGTCGGGATCGAGGTCAAGGCGGGCACACACCCCACCGCGAGGGACATGGCGCGTGATGTAGCCCGGCCGTGTCCCAGGATCAAACGCTCAACGGCGAGGGACGCTCTGCGAATCATCCGACTCCGACGAGAGACGGGGTCGTGACACACGGCTTAGTCGGCGGACCAGCCCGGCGAGTTGCTCGATTTCCACGCTCAGCCGATCGCCGACGTGGCGCTGCAGAACTTCGGCGATCTCGCTGTCGGAATCGGCGTTCTGATGCCGTAGCGCCGCAAAGCAAACGTGGATCACGGCCATCATCAGTTTCAGCCGACGCGATAGATCCTGCAGGCGCTCGATGGCGTGTTGACGCTCACGCTCAGCGTGCGATTCCTGACCTTCTGCCCGCGGGCCGGGAGTCTCGCGAACTTGCCCGTAGCGTCCGGCAATGTCGAGGTCCGTGGACTTCGCGTACGGAAGAATCACCGCGAAGGGCACCATCACTTCGTTCATTTAGCGACCCGCTCCTTGAGAAGTTCCTTGAGGAAGGCTCCTCGCGCGTTTACAATTCTGATTGATCTGTCGTGTTTTGTAAACCACGTACTTTGAGGTAGCGTTCGTGTGATCGGCAAACGGCTCAGGCTCGCCCGCAACGCCGCCGGCTTATCGCTGCGGGGCCTTCAGCGGAAGATCGACGGTCGCGTGACCGCGCAGGCGATAGGCAAGTACGAACGCGACGAGTCCATGCCGTCGTCCGACGTCCTCCTCGCGCTCGCGAACGCTCTGAATGTTTCGCTGGAGCACCTGGTCAGCGACGGCGAGCTCGTTCTCGAAGCCGTGGATTTCCGGAAGCGGGCCCTGACGCGCAGGAAGGACGAAGCCCGCGTGCAGGCGATGGTGCTGCATTTCCTCGAGCGCTATCTCGCTATCGAATCGATTCTCGGCTTACCGGGCGACCGCTGGGACCGGCCGCGCGAAGCGCCCTTTCCCGTGCGGCAGTACGCCGATGCGGACCATGCAGCTCGCGGCGTGCGCGGCCACTGGGGCCTCGGGCTCGATCCGATCCCGAATTTCATCGAGCTTCTCGAAGAACGCGGCGTGAAGGTCATGTCAGCGGAGCTGCCCGGCATCGACGGACTCACGGCGAGCGTACGGAGATCCGGCAAGGAGCCGCTGCCGGTCGTCGTCGTCAACGGCGCGGACTGGGGCGAGCGCCAGCGGTTTACGCTTGCTCACGAGCTCGGTCATCTCGTCCTCGCCGTGGCGCCGGACATCGAGGCCGAGCGGGCGGCCCATCGCTTCGCAGGCGCGCTCCTGATGCCGGCAGAGAGTCTGTGGAGCGTCGTCGGCCGGCATCGGCAGTCCGTCAGTCGCGGCGAGCTGCTCGAGATCAAGAAGCTGTTCGGCGTAAGCGTGCAGGCAGTGGCGTTCCGCTGCAGGGATCTCGGAATTTTCTCTGATTCGATGTTCCGCTCTCTCTTCCGGCAGTTTTCACGTGCCGGATGGCGTACGCCGCCTTATCGAGAACCGTTCGCCATGCCGCCGGCGCGACCGATGCGGTTCGAGCGCCTGTGTTACAGGGCGCTGGCGGAAGGGGCCGTTTCAGAGGCGAAGGCCGCGGAGCTGCTCGGGATTCCTGTGCGGGATCTCAGGGCTCGCATGGCGGGTCGCGGCCTGACCTGACTCGAGACGAGGGGTGCAGGATGATCGGAACGATGAAAGTGCTCGTGCTCGACAGCGTCGCATGCGCGGGGACGGAGTCACTGCGCATGGTGAGCCACGCGCTCGAGTTGCGCGTGAAACTCGCGGTGCCGGACGTGCTGTACGCGCGCGAGCTACATGCGAACGGAGGCGAGCGGCTACGCAGGCTGGGACTGCGGGTTGAGTCGCTCGCCGGTATCGAGGCCGCCGTGACGCTCTACCGGCAACATCCGCACCTGTCGCTCATGGATGCTTTCGCGCTCGCGCTCGCCGCGACGAACGCATGGGCGGTGCTGACCACAGAACCTGCCCTGGCAACGATCGCGCGCGAGCTGCGAGTTCCCATTCGGGACCCCCACTGGCTCGCCATGGAGGTTCACAGAAGGTCCGCACGCTCCGACTCGCGCGCTGCGGGCCGCGCTTCCGGCATCGGCTATCCAAGCCACGCATATGCCGCGTGTGCATCCCCTTGATTATTCCGATTCCCGTGCTCCGCCAAGCGATGGCTACCGCGGATGCATGGGCCTAGTTCCACACCTCAACCTTTAGGCCCGGCACAACGGAGAAATGCTTCATGTTGTTCGTAACTAGAGTGACGCCCTGCGAGACGGCGTGCGACGCGATCAGCAAATCCATGTTGCCGATCGGTTTACCGGCTCGCTCGAGCGACGAGCGAATCCGCGCGTAGTGGAAACTGACCTCGTCAGTCCAATCCAAAATAGCGAGACGTTCCAGGAACGCTTCCACCAAGTCCGCGAGCTTCGGGCGGCCCGATTTCTCCGCGCCGAAGCGCAACTCCGCCGCCGTCATTACAGAGACGCAGAGGATTTCGGCGTGTTGCTGAAATTTTGCGGCGAGTGTGGATGGACGGCGTCTGATCGTGTAGCTGGCAATATCCGTGTCCAGCATGTAGCCGGTCATAGGGAAGTGCGGCGTTGCGGTGGTGTGTCGTCGCGAGACGTCAGAAAATCGTCTGGTACGTTAGCATCAATCGCAAAGAACGAATTCCAATCAGGCTTAACCGGGGAGATAAGCAAAGCGTCGCCCTGCTTGCGGATACGGACTTCCTTTACATCATCAGCAAAGCGCAGTTCTTGCGGTAACCGCACGGCCTGATTACTTCCGTTACGGAAAATCGAAGCTCGTTTGGTAGCCGTCGAAGACTTCGTCCTGTGCGGCTGTCTCTTTTCAGGATTCATGCGCGCCATTGGTGAGTCTCCACGCTGACCGGTACCTAGCATCTGTGTAGCATATGCCGTCGTCAAGGCCTCGCGTTTGAGTTCCCATTCGGGACCCCCATGCCTTACCACGGAGGTTCACAGAAGGTACGCACGCTCCGACTCGCGCGCTGCGGGCCACGCCTCCGGCATCGGCTGTCCAAGCCGCGCGTATGCGGCATGCGCCTGACCGGACCCGCGCAGGCTACACGTTGAACCGGAAGCGCATGACGTCGCCCTCGCGCACGACGTACTCTTTTCCTTCGAGCCTGAGCTTGCCGGCTTCCTTCGCGCCCGCCTCCCCACGCGCGGCCAGGTAGTCATCCAGCGCGATGACTTCCGCGCGAATGAACCCGCGCTCGAAATCCGTATGGATGACACCGGCGGCTTGCGGGGCGGTGGCGCCCGCACGCACGGTCCAGGCGCGCACTTCCTTCGGTCCGGCGGTGAAGAACGTCTGCAGTCCGAGCAGCCGATACGCCGCGCGAATCACGCGATTCAATCCCGGCTCCTCGAGGCCCAGCTCCGCAAGAAACTCGGCGCGATCGGCCTCCTCGAGCTGCGAGATCTCCGCTTCGATCGCCGCGCACACCGGCACGACCACGGCGCCTTCCGTCGCCGCCCGCTGCTCGATGGCCGCCAGATGCGGGTTGGCCTTGAAGCCCTTCTCGTCCACGTTCGCGACGTACATCACCGGTTTTGCCGTCAGCAGCTGCAGCTCGCGCACGTCACGCCGCTCTTCGTCGGTGAGGGATAGCGAGCGGGCGGGCTGGCCGTCGTTGAGATGCTTCTTCACACGCTCGAACAGGTCGCGCTTGCGGATCGAATCCTTGTCGCCGCTCTTCGCGGCCTTCGCGGCGCGCTCCACCGCCTTGTCGGCCGTGGCAAGATCGGCGAGCGCGAGCTCCGTGTCGATCGTCTCGATGTCCGCGATCGGATGCACCTTGTTCGATACGTGGTGCACGTCGGGATCTTCGAAGCACCGCACGACGTGGGCGATCGCATCGACCTCGCGGATGTGCGCGAGGAACTGATTGCCGAGTCCTTCGCCTTGCGAGGCGCCCGCGACGAGCCCCGCGATGTCCACGAACTCCACCGTAGTCGGAACGACCGTTTCGGGTTTCGCGATGGCGGCGAGCTTCTCGAGGCGCGGATCCGGCACCGGCACCACACCGACGTTCGGGTCGATCGTGCAGAACGCATAGTTCTCTGCCGCGATCTGCGCGCGCGTGAGCGCATTGAACAGGGTCGATTTACCGACGTTGGGTAAGCCGACGATTCCGCACCGGATCGGCATACCCCCTCACCCGCCTTCGGCACCCTCTCCCCCCGGCTTACGGGGGGAGAGGGAAGGGTGAGGAGGGCTATGCAGCCGATGCATCGCCTTCTGCGCACCCTCTTGCAGGAGCAACGGCACGATGTCGGCGGCCGCGTTCACGGCCTCGTGAATGAGCGCATCGTCCGCGGCCGATGCGCGCGTGAGGTAATTCACCACGTCGTGTTTCTCTCCCGGATGACCGACACCGATGCGCACGCGCCAGAACTCCGCGCCGATGTTCGCGATGATGTCCCGCAGCCCGTTGTGTCCGCCGTGTCCGCCTGCGTGTTTCAGGCGCACGTCGCCGGGCTCGAGATCGAGCTCGTCGTGCGCGACGAGCAGCTCGCCGGGCGCGGCTTTGTAGAAGCCGGTGACACTCGTCACCGGTCCGCCGCTCAGGTTCATGAAGCTCATCGGCTTCGCGAGCCAGATGTCTTGCTCGGCGATGCGCACGCGCGCGAGCTCCGCGCGGTGCTTCGACTCCATGCGAAACGTGCCGCCGTGGCGCCGCGCGAGCTCGTCGGCAAACCAGAAGCCGGCGTTGTGACGCGTGCGTGCGTAGGCGGACCCGGGGTTACCGAGCCCGACGATGATCTTGAGGGCGAGGCCAGCCATGCGGAGGATGGGGCTTCCGACTTCCGGCTTCCGACGTCCGGCCGGAGAAGAGCGGTTACCGCCGCGCTGGCGGTAACCCTCTCACCGGAAGGCGGAAGACGGAAGGCGGGACGCCGAAGTAATCGCGCGTGAGCGCGATTACTTCTTCTTCTCCCCCTTCGCAGGAGCGGCGGCCTTCTCGGCCTTCTCGTCCTTCTTCGCCTCTGCGCCCGCAGCGGGCGTCGCGGGAGGAGCAGCGCCCGGCGCGCCCGGTGGACCGGCGGCAGCCGGTGCAGCAGCCACCGCGCCCTCGGCCGGCACCGCGGCAGCGGCGACCTCCTCGGGAGTGGGCTCCACTTCCTCGGCACGCGGGGCGTGGATCGAGGCAATCGGCGTGTTCTTGCCGTGGACCAGATCGGTGATGACGACGCCTTCGGGCGCCTTGATGTCCGAGAGGAACTTCGTCTCGTTGAGATGCATGCCGCCGAGATCGAGCTCCAGGTATTCCGGCAAGTCCTTCGGCAGGGTTGCAACCTCGACGTCTGCACGCATGTGCGACACGACGCCGCCCTGGTCCTTTACGCCCGGCGCAGCGCTCTCGTTCAGGAAATGGATCGGCACACGGATCCGGATCCGCTCGTTCTCGAGCACGCGTTGCAGATCCACGTGCACGACGACGTTGCGCGCCGGATGCATCTGGATGTCCTTGATGATCGCGGCCTGCTTCTCGTCGCCGACCTTCAGCTCCACGATCGATGAGTAGAACTTCTCATCCGAGATCATCGTGAGCAGGTTCTGCTGATCGAGGATCAGCGCCTTCGGCTCCCGATGGCCGCCGTAGAGAATGGCCGGAACTTTTCCCTTGTGACGCAGGCGGCGGCTCGCACCTTTGCCTTGCGTCTCGCGGAAGTCCGCGCCGATGGTGTATGAGATCTTCATTGACGTTTCCTTCAATCCACGTACAGCGAGCTCACGCTCTCCTCATCCCGAATCCGGCGAATGGTCTCGGCGAGCAGGGCCGCCACCGACAGCTGCCGGATGCGGCCGCAGCTCCTCGCGGCTTCCGACAACGGGATCGTGTCGGTCACCACCAGCTCATCGAGCGCCGACTTCATGATGCGTTCCACCGCGCCGCCCGAGAGCACCGGGTGCGTGATGTACGCCACCACTTTCGTCGCGCCCTCGTCCTTCAGCGCCTGCGCGGCCTGCGCGAGCGTGCCGCCGGTGTCCACCATGTCGTCCACCATCACGCAGGTCTTGCCTTCGACCTCGCCAATGACGTTCATTACCTTCGACTCGTTCGGGTGCGGCCGCCGCTTGTCGATGATGGCGAGGTCCGCATCGTCGAGGCGCTTCGCGAGCGCTCGCGCCCGCACCACGCCGCCCACGTCGGGCGATACCACGACCATGTTCCGGTAGTTCTGCTTGTACGCATCGCCCAGCAGCACCGGCGAGGCGTACACGTTGTCCACCGGGATATCGAAGAATCCCTGGATCTGTTCGGCGTGCAGGTCGATCGTCAGCAGTCGATTCACGCCCGCCTCGGAGATCATGTTCGCCGCCAGCTTCGCCGTGATCGCCGAGCGCGTCGCGCGCGGCCGCCGATCCTGGCGCGAATATCCGAAATACGGCACCACCGCGCTGATGCGCGCGGCCGATGCGCGCCGGCACGCATCGACCATCACGAGCAGCTCCATCAGCGTGTCGTTCGCCGGCGGGCACGTCGGCTGCACGATGAAGACGTCGCGCCCGCGCACGTTCTCCATGATCTCGACGTTGACCTCGCCGTCGCTGAAGCGACCGACGTGGGCGCGCCCGACGGGCTGCGCGAGATGCCGCGCAATGTCGTGTGCGAGCGCCGGGTTGGCATTGCCGGCAAACAGCGCCAGGGTTTGCTGCGTATCCACCGGAGTCGAGCTAACTGCTTGATTGAAAAGGCGGCGCAGTCTACTGAAGGCTCATCCGGGACGCAACCCGAGCTGCCCGCGGCGAGTGCAGTTCGTCCAAGTGCCTGAGCCGTAACGGCACTGCTTCGCGCGCGCGATGGCCACTTCAGATCAAATCAATACTTACCCGCCGCCCTACAATCGCTGCGGCGCGCTGCAGGCTAGACAGGGTGATGTCGTTTCTGGGGTCGAGCAGCCGATCCACCTGCGTGCGGCTGGTTTTCAGCAGCGATGCCATGCGCGCCTTCGAGATCTTTTTCTTCTTCATCGCTTCGGCGAGTTGCCAGGCGACGACTTCCTTAATTGCCTTCGCCTGCGCTTCCTCATAAATCCCTTCTTCCTTCAGGAAATCGTCGAGTCTCGAACCAACATGCTTCTTGCTCATTGTTCAACCTCTCTCTTGCGCTTCCTTGCCAGCTTCAAATCCTCGGTCGGAGTCGCCCGCGTCTTCTTGATGAATCCGTGCAGCGCCACGATCTGAGTCTTGTACATACAGAACAGTACTCTCGCGATACGGGCGCTCGGCAAATCTGTCCGTACTTCCCATAGCCCGCCTCCCATCGGTCGGCACAACGGCATTCCGATTGGCCAGCGCCACTGGGCACGCATGAGGTCGAGGCCGATCGCGTGGCGGTCTTTCCTGTCGAGACTCCTGAGCCATTCCCTGACCGGTTCGCCACCGGCTGCCGTTCGGTAGAACGCGAGAGGGGGTCTTTCGCCTTTCCTCCATGCTGTACCTTACAAGGTGCAGCGTACATTAGAAGGTGCAGAGTGGCAAATCCACTCACGCGTAAGTGGCTGGGGTGGAAGGATTCGAACCTTCGCATGGCGGGATCAAAACCCGCTGCCGTACCACTTGGCTACACCCCAGCGGTGGAAAAGCTTCTGCCCCACTCTAACCGGACGGGGCGCCCGCGGCGCGCAATCGAGCGTGGGTGGGCGAAGCCGACAACCCTCGAGCGACGAGCGCGCGCCAGCGGTCCGGCACCCGCGCGGCGAGGCGCTCGGCGTCGATCGCGCGCTCGCATGCCGCGAAAATGCACGCGCCGGTGCCGGTGAGCCGCGCAGGCGTGAAGCGTGTCAGCCAGTCGAGCGCGTCGGCCACCTCGGCGACGCGTGCACGCACCACGGGCTCGCAGTCGTTCCGTCCGCCCGATTCCAGAAAGGCGCGCATTGTGATCACGGGGGAATTTCGGGTCAATTCGTCCGCCGCGAAGATCTCCCGCGTGCTCACGCGAACGCCGGGATCGACGATCACGAACCAGCGCTCGGGCAGCTCCACGGGTGTCAGGCGCTCGCCGCGCCCTTCGCCCCAGGCCGACGCACCGCGCACGAACACCGGCACGTCCGCCCCGAGCTCGAGACCGAGGCGCGCGAGCTCGTCGATCGGCAGGCCCGTGCTCCAGAGGTGATTGAGCGCGAGCAGCACGGTCGCGGCATCCGAGCTGCCGCCGCCGAGGCCGCCGCCGAGCGGAATGCGTTTGTGGACGCGCAGCGTCGCGCCCTGCCGCGTACCGGTTTCCGCCTGCAGCGCCCGGGCCGCGCGTACCGCGAGGTCGGCTTCGGGCTCGACGCCGTTGGCTCCTTCCGGCCGCTCGATGCGCGAGTCCTCCCGCAAACTGATCGCGATGCGATCGCACAGATCCACGAGCTGAAAGATCGTCTGGAGGTCGTGGTATCCGTCCGGCCGACGACCGACCACGTGCAGGAACAGGTTCAGCTTGGCGGGAGCCGGCCAGACGCTCTCACCGCGGGTCATGACGTTCGCCAGTTCTCCACCAGAAGCCGGACGCGCACGCCATCATGATTAAGCGTGAGCCGCTTCGGCAACCAGCGGCCATCGACCGCGGCGTAATCGGTGTAGTCGATGCGCCAGCCGCCCTGCTCGAGGCTTGCGAGGCGCGCTTCCTCGTCGAGCACTTCCGTGGCCGGGCTTGCGGGATCGGGCACGCCGAGCACCCAGTAGCGCAGGCTCGCGAGCGGCGGCTCGAAACCGATGCGCCGGGCGATCTCGGCGCGAGCCGCGTCCGCATCCAACGCCTCGCCGCGCGAGGTCTCCACGGCGAGACGCGATCCGTCGCTCGTAATGCGCACGCCTCCGGTGCCGAGCGGCCCATCCAGGGCGACGTCGCTCGTTGCACCGCTCTGTTGCCAGCGCAAACGCGCGTTGAAGCCTTCCGAGCCGGAGGCCACCGCGACGCGTCCGGCGAGAGCGAACGTCTCGCGCGCCTGCAGCTCGGCGCGGCGCGCGTCCCAGGTTTGCGGCTCGACCGGTGCCCGCTGCGGCATCGATGGACAGCCGGCAAGCGCTACGGCGGTGAGCAGGAAGGCACTGGCGCGCAGCGCGCCTCGCGTCACGGCTTCTCCGGCGGCACGAAACGCCCAATGGTCGCCTTGAGCGCCGCAGAGTCAGGATGTCGCGCGAGTGCGGACGCCCAGGTGCGGCGCGCGTCCTGCTGGCGTCCCGCGACCCACTGCGCTTCGCCAAAGTGCGCGGCGATCTCCGCATCGCGGCCGATCTGCCACGCCCGCTCGAGCACGGGCAGCGCTCCGCGCGTATCGCCGCGCCGAAACCGCACCCAGCCCAGGCTGTCGAGCGTCGCCGGGCTATCCGGTGAGAAGCCGAGCGCGCGCCGAATGAGCCCTTCGGCGCGGGCCAGCTCGAGCTTGTTGTCGGCGAGCGTGTAGCCGAGGGCATTGAGCATCGTCGGATCGTCGGGCCGCTCGCGCAGCATGCGCTCGAATCCCCCGACGGCGTCCCGCACGCGGCCTGCGCGCTCGAGCATGACCGCCCGCTCGTACTGCAGCGACGGGTGCTCGGGAAATCGCTCGAGGGCAGCGTCCAACAGCTCGATGGCGGTACCGCTTTCGCCGTGATCCGCAAGAAGGCGCGCCTTGGCGAGCATCGTGTCGAACGCGCGATCGGGATGGTCGCTCGCGTAGTCATCGAACAGCGCAAGAGCTGCAGGGCGCTCGTTGCGGGCCATGAGCAGGTCCGCGGCACGGGCGCGCGCGGCCAGCGCGAGCGAAGAATCCGCGAGACGCCGATAGCCGGCGATCGCGGTCTCCGCATCCCCGTCGCGCGCGGCGATGTCGGCCAGATAGAAGAGCGAGGCTTCGCGCCCTTCGCCGCTCGCGACGAGCTCGACGAAGCGGCGCTGCGCTTCGGCGAGATCGCCGCCCTCGTATGCGAGCACGGCGAGCCGCCGGTCGATCTCCCCGTCCGGCACCTCGGCCGTCCGGAGCCGCTCGAGCTCCAGACGCGACTCCTCGAGCCGATCGAGGGCCGCGAGCGTTTCGACGAGCTCGAAACGCGACCGTTCCGGATCGCTCTGCGCGAGCTCGCGAGCGATCGTGATCGCGGCCTGTGAGTCCCCGCGCGCAGCGTGCACGCGTCCGAGGACGCGGCGCGCAGGCACGTTGCCTGGATCGACCTCGACCGCGCGGCGCGCGTACCGCTCGGCACGATCGAACGACCAGGCGTCGAGCGCGAGCTCCCCGAGCACTGCGAGGACGTTCGCCGACAAGGCGCGACCCTCGAGCAATGGGGCGATCACGAACAGTGCGCTGGGCGAATCGGTCTCCTTCGCGAGCAGGGCGATCAGTTCGATGACCGCGCCCTCGGAGGCCGCACTCGCGGCGTCCCCGACCAGCCAGGCGAGCGCGCCACGCGCCTCGCCGACTCGATGCAGCTTGAAAGCGATGACCGAGTAGATGGTGACCGCGTCCCGATCGGCGGGCGCGAGGGTTCGCCAGCGCTGCGCCGCCTTCCACGCACCCGGCAGATGATTGCACTCGAGCGCGACCTCGGTCGCGCGCTTGGCCACCGTTGCATCGCCGCGGGCGGCGGCGTCCAGGTACGTCTCGGTGGCCGTCCGGCAGTCGCCGCGCTCGAGAGCGATCTCGGCGACGACGGTGAGCGCGGCGGGGGCACCCTTGGGAGGCTCGGGTTCCGGTTCTGGTTCCGCCCTCGGCGCAGCGCAGCCCGCGGTGAACGCAACGAGGACACCGAGCGCGACCACGTTCCGGTTCTTTATCATCTGCTCTGACTATAGCTGATGGGGCAGACTCGGCCGTGATGAAGGATGGGATTCGACAGCGTCTCGAGAAGGTGGACGACCGTTTCGAAGAGGTCGGCCGTCTGCTCGCGGATCCCCGGCTGGCGGGCGGGTCGCAGCAATTTCGGGACCTGTCCGTGGAATATGCGCGCCTGCAGCCGCTCGCCGAGCGGTACCGCGGGTTTCGCGGTCTCGAGCGCGATCTCGCCGTGGCCGCCGAAATGCGCGCCGACGCGGACGCTTCGATGCGCGCGCTCGGCCAGGAGGAAGTCTCCCGCGTGGAGCAGCGGCTCGCCGCCGAGGAGGCGGAGCTGCGCAAGCTCCTCGTTCCGAAGGATCCGCGCGACGACCGCAACACCTTCCTCGAAGTGCGGGCAGGCACGGGCGGGGACGAAGCGGCAATCTTCGCCGGCGACCTCTTCCGGATGTACGCGCGCCATGCGGAAGGCGCCGGATACAGTGTGGAAGTCATGAGCGAAAGCCCGGGCGAGAAAGGGGGCTACCGCGAGATCATCGGCCGGATCGCCGGGCGCGGTGCCTTCTCGCGCTTCAAGTTCGAATCCGGCACGCATCGGGTGCAGCGCGTTCCGCACACCGAGGCGCAGGGACGCATCCACACCTCGGCCTGCACGGTCGCGATCCTGCCGGAGCTCGAGGAGATCGAGTCGGTGGAGCTCAATCCGGCGGAGCTGCGCATCGACACTTACCGCGCATCCGGCGCCGGCGGGCAACACGTCAACAAGACCGACTCGGCGGTTCGCATCACTCACCTGCCGTCCGGCATCGTCGTCGAGTGCCAGGACGAGCGCTCGCAGCACAAGAACCGCTCGCGCGCGATGGCGCTGCTGAAGGCGCGCCTGCTCGCGGCCGAGCAGGACAAGCAGCAGAGCGCGCAGGCCCGCTCCCGCAAGCTTCAGGTGGGAAGCGGCGATCGCTCCGAGCGCATCCTCACCTACAACTTTCCGCAGGTCCCCGTGACCGACCACCGCATCGATCTCTCGCTCTACCGGCTGCCGGAGATCATGGACGGGCGCCTGGACGAGCTCATCCAGGCGTTGCAGCAGGAATATCAGGCCGAGCAGCTCGAGGCCGAAATTGGGGATTCTCGCTGACGCGACCCGACATGCCGTCGCGCTCGACAGCGCGACCGGCGTCGAGCTTCACCTGCCCCTCGCGGGACCTGGGGTGCGCGCCTTTGCGTTCATCGTCGACTGGCACATCAGGGTCGTGCTCTTCTGCGCGTGGTACGTGATCGCCGCGCTCATCTACAACCGGCAGCTGTCGATTACTCCGCCGCTCGATCCGGACGGCGCGTGGTTCGGATTCGTCGTCGCGCCGGCGGCAGCGCTTTATTTTCTCTACCATTTCCTGCTCGAGATCGCGATGCGAGGCCGCACGCCGGGCAAGCGCATCGCAGGTGTGCGGCTCGTCGCCCACGACGGCAGCGCGCCCACCGCGGGTGCGCTCGTCGCGCGCAACGTCTTCCGGCTCATCGACAGCTTTCCGCTCTTCTACGGCGTCGGTCTCCTCGCGACGATGCTCACGCGCAACCGCGTGCGCGTCGGTGATCTCGCCGCCGGCACGCTTCTCGTCTACGAACGCCCGGATGCAGCGTTCCTTGCGCACCTGAGCGACGCTGCGTTCGCACGGCCGCTCGGCCCCGGCGAGCTCGAAGTGATGAGCGATCTGCTGCAGCGCTGGGACGAGCTTGCGCCCGACGCGCGCGGACGGATCGCGCGCGAGCTGGTCGCGCGCGGTGGCTCGGCGGCCGATGCGTCGACGAACGATGCGACGCTTCGTGCCACGCTCGAGCGCATGGCGCGCGGGGAACGCGCCTGATGGCGGGCCGCGGCGCAGATCGGCAGCCTGCGGACGCGCTGCGCGCGCTCCTCATGAAGCGCACCGAGCTCTGGCGCAGCGCCCTCGAGCGCGCGCGGCGTCTCGCGGACGCGCGCGCTCCGGACGTACACGACGCAGCAGCCGCGGTCGAGGACTATCGGCTGCTCGCGCGGGACCTCGCGACCGCTCGTCGGCTCGCTCCGGAGAGCCGCGCACGGGAGTTTCTCGAAACCGCGTACGCGCAGGCCCACGCGACGTTGCATCGCCCGGTGGTGCGCCCCTTCCATGCTCTGTGGACTTTGCTGCGCGACGATGTGCCAGAGGTCGTCGCCCGGCTCCGTGTGCCGATCGCGTGGGTCGTTCTTCTGTTCGCGCTGTCGATATCCGCCGGCGCGTGGCTCGTGCACACCTATCCGGAGCTCATCGGACTCTTCGCATCGCCCCAGCTCATCGCCACCGTCGAGCGCGGCGGCCTCTGGACGGAAGGTCTGCTCAACGTCGTGCCCTCGTCGGTGCTGTCGCTCCAGGTGCTCACGAATAACGTCGTCGTGAGCCTTTTCGCGTGGTGCGCCGGGTTTCTCTTCGGGCTCGGGACGTTCTACATCATCGCGCTCAACGGCCTCATGCTCGGCGCAGTGTTCGCGTTTACCGCGCGCCACGATCTCGCCGGCAGGCTGTTCGAGTTCATCGTCGCGCACGGCCTCGTCGAGGTGTCGGTGCTGTGCCTCTCCGGTGCGGCCGGCGCCGCGGTGGGCGAAGCGCTGATCCGCCCCGGCTTTGCCTCACGCGGCGAGGCGTTTCGCGCCGCGGCGATGCAGTCGGGAAAACTCGTGTTCGCGTGCGTACTGCTCCTGATCGGCTGCGGCTTGATCGAGGGGTATATCTCCGCCGATGCGGATATCCCGTTTTCCACGCGCGTTGCCGTCGGCGTTGGATACTGGCTCTTCATGATCGCCCTGCTCCGCGGCTGGCTCTTCGGGAAGAAGGCCGGCGGCTAACCCTACGCGATTGCGAGGCTTGTCAAAGCCCCAGTATCGGTTGAGGCCATGATGTCTAGCCCGAAGTTCCCGTGCGCATTTGATTGGTTCGTAGTCAGCAGGCGGCGGATTTTCCAGTGTTTCGTGCGTTTCTGTAGACCTTTTTGCGCGCTCACATGTAGTCACTAAATAATTGACATGT